>CAYPHP010000059.1:0-11722 GCA_964410045.1 uncultured Acidobacteriota bacterium
ATCTCCAGTTCGCGCAGCAAGTCCACTGCCCAACAACGCGTAGTGCCGTTCAGAAATTGCGTGGTTGAAGCGTTGCTGTACTCGCACGAGACCTTTCCGGACAACCAATAGTTGAGCAGGTCGGGAATGGTGAGCAGAGACTCGGCGGCATCCAGCAGCTTGGGCGTCCGGCGCGAAGCCGCGTATAGCTGATAGAGCGTGTTGATGGGCATGAACTGGATGCCAGTAACACCGTAGATGCGCTCGCGGGACAGCCGGCGCGTTACTTCCTCCAGCAAGCCGTCGGTGCGCGCGTCGCGATAGTGATAAGGATTCTCCAGCAGCGCACCCCGTTCGCCGAGCAACGCATAGTCCACGCCCCAAGTGTCGACGCCCAGGCTGTCCAGACGGGTGATGCCATGAGCGGGCAGCCCGTCCAGGGCCGTCTGCATCTCGGTCCATAGAGCCGGCAGATTCCAGTGCAACTCGCCGTTGTAGCTCAGTGGATCGTTGCGGAAGCGGTGCAGTTCTTCGATGGAGAGCCGCCCGTCATGGAAGCGTCCCAGGATAGCGCGGCCGCTGCTCGCGCCCAAATCGAAAGCCAGAAGCGAGTTCATGGCAAAAGAATCTTGCCACCGAGGCACGGAGGGCACGGAGAAAACGCTCGAAAGGCAGCCTCCGGACTCGGAGTCCTCGGTGTCTCGGTGGCCAAAGGATCAGGCATAACTCGACACCGCGGACATGTTCTTTTCCGAGCGTTCCCGGGTGATCCGCTCGAGGTAGCCGCTTGCGCGGGATGCGGCCAGAGGATCTTCCGGCAGACCTTTGGACTTGGCCCATTCGCGAATGGCCGGCCGCACATCGGTGGAGAAGGCGTCCTTCAGGCAGGACTCGGCATCCACCAGAGAGCAGGCAGCCTGGTGCTTGGCCAGCGCGGCGAAGTCCACCAGCGCGGCCTTGGCATACAGTTCCTCGGCGGTCATCACCGTCTGGATCATGGCTTCGATCTTGCCCTTGAGGTTGTGGCTCTGGTCGACCATGTAAGCGATGTCGGCGTTCTGTCCCTTTTCCCACTCGAAAAACCGGATCTCGAAGAAGATCCGGAAGACCTGGTAGGGATCGATCGAGCCCATGGTCAAATCGTCGTCGGCGTAGCGGCGGTCGTTGAAGTGGAATCCGCCGAGCATGCCGGCATCCAGCAACCAGGCCACGATCTGCTCGATGTTCTGGCTCTGGTAGTGATGGCCGGTGTCCACCAGCACTTTGGCTTTGGGGCCGGAGGCCTTCGCGAGCAGATAAGCCATGCCCCAGTCGGCGATGTCGGTATGGTAGAAGGCCGGCTCGAAGGGCTTGTACTCGACCAGCATTCGCTGGGTCTCACCCAGTTGGGCGTGGGTCTCACGCAGGCCTTCTTCGAACCACTTCCGCCGTTGGCGGATGTTCTGGGTGCCCGGGTAGTTGGACCCGTCGGCGAACCACAGAGAAAGATCGCGGCTGCCAAGTTTCTTGGCGATCTCCACGCTGTCCAGGATGTGCCGTAAGGCGGTCTTGCGGACCACAGAATCGGGGTTCCCGAGCGATCCGTGCTTGTAATGTTGATCCTGGAAGACGTTGGGATTGATGGAGCCGGGCCGGACGCCGTACTTGCCCGCCAGCCGCTGCACTTCGCCGACGCTGCCGAGCCCGTCCGGAAAATCCCAAAGGACGTGCAAAGCCACCGTGGGGCAGACTCCGGTCAAGCTGTGGATGTGTCCGGCGTCGCTGAACTTGTCCTCCGTGGAGGTGGCCGCGGCGGGTTGGAGGAACTTTCCGAATCGCGTTCCAGTATTGGCGAACCCCCAGGAAGGCAGTTCGATCTGAAAGCGGTCCAATGCCGCGAATATAGCGTTAACTTGCGGGCTGGTCATAAAGGCAGAGCTCCCAGCGGAACTTTGCTTCAGCGACGGTCCGGTGTCAAAGGCTTTTCCGGGCCAACGGGTTCATTCTACATTGCGAAACACGGAAAATGCCCCGAACCCCTTACGGTCTGTGAGTTTGGCGCGAAGCTTGTACTGAATGGGACCCCGCGCCCGGTCTTGCGTTTTGCAATGCCAAACGTATAATGAGCTTGCCTGTGCCATCCGCCAACCACAGCCGTTACCTGGTGAAGTCCCTGGTCCACGCCTCGCAGGTGCTGCAATGCTTCGAGTCGAGCGGCGAGATTTTGCGTCTTCGCGACGTCGTCGCCCGTACGGGCTTCAACAAGGGCATGTGTTTCCGGCTGCTCTATACCCTGCACGAGTGCGGGTTTGTGGAGAAAGTGGGACAGAACAATTACCGGCTGATCTCAGAGATCCGGAAGCGGCGCACGTTCCGGATCGGCTATGCCGCCCAGGGCCAGGACACCTCCTTTCCTCGGGAAGTGCGCGCCGGGTTGGTGCGCGCCGCCGAAGGAAAGCAAGTGGAATTGATCGTGGTGGACAACCGCTACCAGCCGAAAGTCGCGCTGCGCAGCGCCGATCAACTGATTCGAGAGCACGTGGACCTGGTGATCGAGTTTCAGACCGACGAGTCCGTAGCTCCGGCGATCGCTTCGAAGTACCTGGAAGCCAACATCCCGTTCATCGCCATTGATATTCCCCATCCCGGAGCCACCTATTTTGGGGCCAACAACTACGAGGCCGGACTGCTGGCGGGGCGACACCTGGGACGGTGGGCGCGAAAGCAGTGGGAAGGCGAGGTGGAGGAGATCCTGCTCATCGAGCTGGCCCGTGCGGGTTCTTTGCCGCAGGCGCGCATCCGTGGAACGTTGGCGGGGATTCACGAAGTGTTGCATCCCGCGGAATCCTGCCTGGTAGTGCAACTGGACGGCGACGGGCAATTCAATACCGCGCTGGAGCGGGTGCGCAAGCATCTGCGGGAAACACACGCCCGTAAGATTTTGGTTGGCGCCGCCAACGACCCCAGTGCCTTGGGCGCTCTGCGAGCGTTCGAGGAAGCGGGTCGCGCGACCCACTGCGCTGTGGCCGGACAGAACGGCGAGCCGGAAGCCCGCGCCGAACTGCGCGTTCCGCGGACCCGTTTTATCGCCTCGGTCGGCTACTTCCCGGAAAAATACGGCGACGGGCTCATCCGGTTGGCCCAGGATATTCTGGCCAAGAAGCCCACTCCGCCCGCCGTCTTCATCCAGCATCACCTGCTGACAGCCGAGAACGTGAACCACTTCTACCCGAACGACAGCCTGCTGAGGATGTCGTGAAGGGCGGAGCGTCTGGCCTGGTCCTCTGGGTGCTGTGCGCCTGCGTTGCCTCTGCCGCGCAAACAACGCCCACCATCTTCCTGATCGGCGATTCGACGGTAAACACTCGGACAGCCGGCCAGCTCGGTTGGGGCGATCCGATTTCCGCCTTCTTCGACCAAACCAAAGTGAGCGTCGAGAACCGCGCGCGGGGAGGCCGGAGCAGCCGGACCTTTCTGACGGAAGGCCTGTGGGACCAGATCGTCTCCCGCCTGCAGCCCGGCGATTTCGTCCTGATGCAGTTCGGACACAACGACGGCGGTTCGTTGACCGAGGGACGAGGTCGCGCCTCCCTGAAAGGGACGGGCGAAGAAACGCAGGAGATCACCAATCAGGCGGGCGCCAGGGAGGTGGTCCACACTTTCGGCTGGTATCTGCGCCGCTACGTTGCGGACACCAAAGCCAAGGGCGCCACGCCCGTCGTCTTGTCGCCGGTTCCGAGAAATATCTGGAGAGACGGGAAAGTGGTCCGAGCATCGAATGACTACGGCAAGTGGGCGGCGGAATCGGCCCGGGCTGAAGACGCCGCCTTCATCGACCTCAACGACCTTGTCGCCAGGCGCTACGAGCAGGCGGGTCAGGAACACGTAACTGCGGTGTATTTTGGCGTGGACCATACCCACACAACCCCAGCCGGGGCCCGCGTCACCGCGGCCGCAGTAGTCGAGGGGCTCAAAGGCCTGAAGGGCTGCGCGTTCTGTCCGCTCCTTACGGTGACCACGAGCTATCATCTCGAGTTTGGCACGGCGAAAACCCTCAGCGAGCACACCCAGGTACTCGCAGCGACCGTCTACAACAAGGAACGCGGCTACGGTTTTGAGCCGACCGAAGGAATCGTCTGCGGGGAACGCTCCTGCACTGCCGACCGTCCGTTTTTCTTATCGGTTGCGCTGCCGGAAGGCAACTACAACGTCACGGTCACTCTCGGAGACCCGGCCGGCGACTCTGCCACGACGGTGAAATCCGAATCGCGTCGCCTGATGCTGGAGACGGTGAAGACCGCCCCCGGCACTTTTGCCACGCACACGTTTACGGTGAACATTCGTACGCCGAAGATTTCCACCGGCGGCGAAGTCAGATTGAAGGATCGCGAAATCGGCGTCCTCCACTGGGATGACAAGCTGACCCTGGAATTCGACGATGCTCGCCCCCGGATCTCGGCGCTGGAAATCGTTCCGGCCAAAGATGCCGTGACGGTCTACCTCGTGGGCGACTCCACGGTCACCGACCAGACCAAGGAGCCCTGGAATAGCTGGGGACAAATGCTCCCGAGGTTTTTCAAAGCCGGTGTGGCCGTGGCCAACCACGCCGAATCCGGAGAATCGCTGCGAAGTTCGCTCGGCGCCCGCCGCCTGGACAAGGTGATGAGCGTGATCCAACCCGGAGATTACTTGTTCATCCAGTTCGGGCATAACGACCAGAAGGAACACGGCGAAGGCGTGGGCGCCTTCACCACCTACAAGGCGGACTTGAAACGTTACGTGGCCGAAGCCCGCAAGCGCGGCGCGATCCCCGTGCTGATCACCTCCATGCATCGCCGGACTTTCGAAAGCGATGGCGCGATCAGCAATTCTCTCGGCGACTATCCGGAAGCGGTGCGGCAGGTGGCCAAGGAAGAGGACATTGCCTTGATCGACTTGCATGCGATGAGCAAGGCATTCTACGAGGCGCTCGGGCCGGAGAACTCCAAGAAGGCTTTCGTCGACAACACCCATCACAACAATTACGGCAGCTACGAACTGGCCAAGTGCCTGGTGGAAGGGATCAAGGCCAACCGCTTGGGTCTGGTCCGTTTCCTGGTTCCCGAAGCATTGACCACCTTCGATCCCGGCCACCCCGATCCCATCGAGAGTTTCGGCGTTCCAGCATCCCCGGTCCCCGACAGGACAGCCGTTTTGCACAACATAACGAGCAACCCATCGGCAATTCTGCTTGCCCGGCGCGATCGGCCGGTGGTATCCGGTACGTCACGGAGGAATCCGGATTGAAGCCCCTGCTCTGCTGGTTGCTCTTCTGTTGCCTGTTGCCTGCGGCGGACCTCGCCGATTTACAGCGCTCGTTCCAACGCCCTCCCGACGACGCCCGGATCATGATGCGCTGGTGGTGGTTCGGATCGGCGGTCACGCCCGCGGGTCTGGAACGCGAGATGCGCCTGATGAAGGAAGGCGGAATCGGCGGGTTCGAAGTCCAGCCGACCTATCCGCTGGCACTGGACGATCAGGCTGCCGGAATCCGGAATCTGCCGTTTCTTTCGCCGGATTTTCTCAAGGCGCTCACCTTCACTTCGACCAAGGCTCGCGAGTTGGGCCTGCGCATGGACCTTACGCTTGGAAGCGGATGGCCTTTTGGAGGGCCGCATATTCCTGTGGCCCACGCCGCCGCGCGTTTACGCCTCGAGCGCGTGAAAGCCGCGGGCTCACGCAGCGTGGCGGTTCCATACAGCATCCCCGGTGAGAAACTCCTGGCGGTCTTCGTCGCGCAACGCCGGCTCGATCTCTCAACCATCCGCGATGGCCGGATCGGACTGCCGTCGGGAGCAGAGGAAGCCTGGTTCTTTTTCACCAGCCGAACCGGCCAGATGGTCAAGCGCCCAGCAATCGAGTCAGAAGGGTTTGTCCTCGACCATTACGATCGCGCTGCGCTGGACCTGCACATACAGCGCGCCGGAATCCCGATGCTGCGGGCCTTTGGTCCGAATCCGCCCTACTCCATTTTTTGCGACAGCCTGGAGGTTTACGGCGGCGATTGGACGGGAGACTTCCTCGGCGAGTTCCGCAAGCGCCGCGGCTACGATCTGCTGCCGTTGCTTCCGCGTATGGCGAGCGGCGCCGATGTGGACGCCGCGGGAATCCGGCACGACTGGGGCCGCACGCTTACGGAATTGCTCCAGGAACGCTTTGTGACCCCGCTGCGGGATTGGGCGAAGCAGCAAAAGACGCTGTTGCGCATGCAGACCTACGGAATTCCCCCCGCGACACTCTCGATGAATGCTTCCGTCGATCTTCCGGAAGGCGAAGGCGTGCAGTGGCGGTCGCTGTCGTCGACGCGTTGGGCCACGTCCGCCGGCCATCTCTACGGACGTCCGGTGATTTCCTCGGAAACATGGACATGGCTGCATTCTCCGGTCTTCCGAGCCTCGCCGCTTGACCTAAAAGCCGAGGCCGACCTGCATTTTCTCCAGGGAATCAACCAACTCATCGGGCATGGCTGGCCGTACACGCCTCCCGGTATTCCCGACCCCGGGTGGCGGTTCTACGCCGCAGGCGTCTACAACGAGAAAAATCCGTGGTGGATCGCCATGCCGGATATTTCGCTGTACCTGCAGCGGATGAGCCACCTGTTGCGTCAAGGAACGCCGGCCAACGACGTGGCCATCTACCTCTCGACCAGCGATGCGTGGGCCCACTTCTCCCTCGGCCGCGTCAACCTGATTGAGACGCTGCGGGAACGGCTGGGTCCGGACGTGGCCGGCCAGGTCCTTGACGCCGGGTACGGTTTTGATTTTGTCGATGATGGTGCATTGGATCAGGCGCTGAGCCGTTACAAGATTGTGGTTTTCCCGGGGGTGGAGACAATTCCGTTGGAGACGGTGCGCAAGCTGGCCCAGTTCGCGCAACGCGGCGGGCACCTGGTGGCCACGCGACGACTGCCGGAACGCGCCCCGGGGTATCTTGCCACCGAGGCCGAGCATCGCGAGGTTGTCGAGTCCGCGCGAAGACTTCTGGAACCAAACTTCGTTGCCGACGAGAAAACCGGATTGGGCAGCAAGCTGAACGCTTTGTTGCGGGCCGACGTCGCCCTCACTCCGCCGGCACCGGAGATCGGTTTTGTGCATCGCAGCGTGGACGGTGCGGAAGTCTACTTTCTGGCCAACACCGGCAACCAGCGCCGCAGCGCCACGGCAGCCTTCCGGGTTGAAGGCATGCAGGCAGAGTGGTGGGACCCGCTCACAGGGCGGACTTCGGCAGCCGAGATTGTGGGACGCGCCACGGGCACCACGTCGGTGTCGCTCGATTTCGCGCCCTACGCTTCACGCATTCTGGTGTTTGCCAAAGACGCCAAAGCGCTTGCCGCTTCGCCGTCGTCCGCGTCCGTTGCGCCCCTTGACGTGAGCACCGGGTGGAAAGTCAGTATCGGACAACGGCAGGAAACCATGGATCGCCTGCGCTCCTGGACCGAAAGCGACGAGACGCGTTTCTACTCCGGAACCGCAACTTACGAAAAAGAGATCAGCGTGCCGGATGAGTACTTCCGGCCGGGCTTGGCGGTGAAACTCGATTTCGGCGAAGGCAGGCCCATCGCGCGATCGCCGGGAATGGGATACCAGGCCTTGCTCGATGCTCCGGTCCGCGAGGCCGCCGTGGTCTACGTGAATGACGTGCGCGCCGGATCGGTCTGGTGTCCCCCGTATTCCCTGGATGTGACGGCCTTGTTGAAGCGCGGTCCCAACCGCCTGCGCATCGTCGTGGCGAACCTTGCGATCAACAGCATGGCCGGCAAGGCGTTGCCGGATTATCGCTTGCTGACTCTCCGTTACACCGAGCGCTTCCAGGCCCAGGACATGGACAAAGTTCGTCCGCAACCCTCCGGCCTGTTGGGACCCATTCGCTTGACCGCAAGGTAGTTTGGTATAGCAAAACCCCAGCAGCGCCGATACCCGCGGACCACGAGTTGACCGAGCGCAGCGTTTCGGACTGCGAAACGCCGAGGACTTCCACCTGTCTGCTTGCACGGCCGTGGTTCTCAAGCTACGCTACCCGCCATTAAGCCCGCAGTTGCGGACTCTTGGGGAAGACGTGCTGCAAGCGGCAAAGGTGAGGTGGCTTATGCGCATCCTTCGTTCCATCGTTAATCTTCTCGCGGGAATATTGCTGGCCGGCGCACTGTTCGCGCAGACCAACCGTGGCGGGATCAGCGGGACGATCACCGACTCCAGCGGAGCGGTGATTCCGGGCGCGACCGTGACGGTGACCAACATTGGAACCAACAAGGCCGCACAGTTCACCACCTCCCCGGAAGGGGCCTACAACATTTCCTCTCTTGAGCCGGTGACCTACCGGATTGTGGTGGAGGCCCCAGGCTTTAAGAAGTCGGTCGTGGAAAGCGTCAAGGTGGACACGGCCACAACGGCCACCGTGAACGTCACCCTTCAGCCCGGTCCGGTGGAGACGCAGGTGACGGTCATCGCCGACGCTCCGGTAATCAATACCGCATCGGCCACCACCAGCCAGACCATCACAGAGCGCCAACTCCAGGATGTGCCGCTGAATAACCGCAGTGTTTTGGATCTCGCCCTGACCGTGGCCAACGTCACCGGGGATGCCGGCAGCGAAGATCCCGAAGTCACCTCCGGCCAGCCGGTGCCCGGATTCAACCTGAGTCTGAACGGCGGACGGCCGGGAGGCACGGCCATCCTGGCCGACGGCGTGAACAACACCGGCGTGGGGATCGCCCGGCAGGTGGTCAGCTTCACTCCGGAGACGGTGCAGGAGTTCGCGGTCTTGACCTCGGCTTACGATGCCCAGTTCGGACGAACCGGCGGTGGAGTGATCAACGCCACCACCAAGTCCGGAAACAACAGGCTGCAGGGGACGGCGCTGTGGTACACCCGCAATCCCACGACGAACGCGCAAAAGTGGACCACCGGCACGCTGCGTCCGCCCAACAACCTCCGTTACAACCAGGGTTCTCTGACGGTGGGCGGACCGGTGTGGCTGCCGAAGATCTATGACGGCCACGACCGGACCTTCTTTTTCGCAGCCTATGAGCCGCGTTGGCGGCGCGACTTCGTGGTCACTGACACCCTGCTGCCCACCGATGCCATGCGTGCCGGCGATTTCAACAATCTAGCGCGTATCGCCAACGGATGGGCCCCGGCTGATGTGGTCTCGCAGTTCCGGATCCCCGTCACCAGCACCAACACCACCATCTTCCAGCAGTTCAACCTGTCCGGCAACAAGCTGATCCCGATTACCCTACCTACCGGCGCCCTCTACGAGCCATTCCCTGGAAACCGCATCCCTCAGAACATGATGGACCCGGTCGCACTCAAGGCCCTGGAGTTCATGCCCAAGGCTGGAAGTTACTTCCTGAATTCCGGCGGGCAGCTCGCCAACTTCGTGGTCAACCGCTTCGTACAGCAGGATGAGACGCGCTGGACCATGCGCCTCGATCACCAAGTCACCAGCCGGAGCCGCGCCAGCTTCCGCTACACCAAGGTGCCTGCGGTCGGCACCCGGGGATTCGGCAGCGAGGTCAACGGGAACGGCGCGGCCTACAGCGATTCCAAGCAGTACGTGTTCTCCGAAACACACACTCTGTCGCCGCGGATGGTAAACGAGCTTCGAATCAATTACACGCGCGGCGTATTCAGCGAGGATTTTTCACCGGAGTACTCCATCAAGGGAGGCCGCAACCTGGCCACCGAACTGGGCATTCCCAGTCTGACTCAAGGCGGGATGCCGCTGTTCCAGTTCCTCGATGGGCCGAACGCCTTCTACAACATCGGCTCCTCAGGCTCCACCAACAACTTCAACGTGGAAGAGCGTTACAACATCAACGACATCGTCTACTGGAGCCGCGGAGCGATGACCTGGAAGTTCGGCGTGGACCTCAACCACGAGCTGCTGAACGTGATTCCGTTCTTCGCGGCTTCCGGCGGGCGCTGGGACTTCCGCGTGGTCCAGACCAGCAACAACCGCAGCACCAACGCCACCGCCGGTGGCAACAGCTTTGCCAGCTATTTGATGGGCGTGTCCAACGCCGCGCTGGTGCGACCGATCCTGATCCCCTACTACTATCGCTGGAACAGCGGGGCCGCTTTTGTGCAGAACGATTGGAAGGTCCGCCCGAACCTGACCATCAACTTGGGATTGCGCTATTCGCTGCAGCTTCCGCGGACGGAGAAGTACGACCGTCAGGGCGTATTTGTGCCGGAATTGGCCAAGGAGTTTGCGTTGACCACGCCCGTGACGCTGGCCGGACGCACGTTCACCTCGGCCATGGTGCCTCCCTTCGCTTACTCCGGACGCGGCGGACGCTCGCGGTACATCTTCCCGGCGGAGTACGCCAACTTCGAGCCACGCTTCGGATTCGCTTGGGCGCCTCGCAATCTTTTCGGACGCGTAGAACCCAACCGGCTGGTGGTCCGCGGCGGGTACGGCCTCTCTCACGTGCCGATCACCGGCAATAACCGCGCCCCCAATCCGGATTTTGGTGCGACCAACACCGTCTCGACCACAGCAACCGGATCCTCCGGAGCCGTAGACGCGGCCCAACCGCTACGGCTCTCGAATCCGCCGCTCTATCGGTCGCTGACCCCGGAGCAGGCGTTGAACATCCCGGCCGACGGGCTCGTCTACCTGGGCAGCCTGGCGATTCCAGGATTCGCGCTGTCCGGCAATACCCGGGTTCCGTACTCGCAGAACTGGAATCTGTCGGTGTCTTACGAAGTGATGAAAGACACGGTCCTGGAAGTAGCGTACGTGGGAAACAAGGGAACTCACCTGTTCATGCCCCGGGTGAACCAGAACCCGCGGGACTTGAACTTCGTGGAATTCCTGGAGGCCAACAACCTGTCCGCCGACACTACCATCAACGATCCTCTGGGGCGGACCAACCTGATCGGCGGCACGATTGCCGTTTTTCGGGGAAGCCTGGCCACACGTTTCCCGGGCTTCGCCAACTTGTACCAGTTGTACGACGCATCGGCGAACAGTATTCGGCACGCCACCTACGTCAGCTTGAACCGCCGCTACCGAGAGGGCCTGTCATTCACGCTGAACTACACATACGGCAAATCCATGGACGACGCCTCCGACTCGAGTCCCGATACCCGGGTGATCTCCTACCCCACCACTCTGGGGAGCCACAGCACGTTTGGCGCAAAGCGCAGCACCGACCGGTCCATTTCCTCGTTCGACATCAAGCATTCGTTCGCTTCAACGTTCCTCTACGACCTGCCGTTCGGGCCGAACCGCCAGTTCCTGACCAGCGCTCCTGCGCCCGTGCAGTGGCTGACGAGCGGCTGGACCGTTTCCGGTGTATTCCGCCTGCAAGGGG
This sequence comes from uncultured Acidobacteriota bacterium, assembly GCA_964410045.1. Taxonomy (GTDB): domain Bacteria; phylum Acidobacteriota; class Terriglobia; order JAJPHL01; family JAJPHL01; genus CAYPHP01. The sequence continues at coordinate 11,318 of CAYPHP010000059.1, forward strand.
GCTATCCGTTCCTGCCGACTCTGGTGGAAGGCAACCGCCTGAGTTTCGACATTACCCACACCATCCGGCCGGACATCGTTTCCGGCGTTCCGTTGAAGAACCCCTTGTGGAACCGGAACTGTCCCGCCAGTACGTTGTGCGAGCCGTACATCAACCCGGCCGCGTTCATGCGTCCGGCCAAAGGGGAACTGGGCAACTCGGCCCGCTCTCGCGACATCCGCGGTCCGGTGCAGCAACTCTTCGATCTCTCGGTCCAGAAAAGCTTCCGGATCGGTGAACGGCGTCGCTTGCAGTTCCGTGTGGACATGATCAACGTCCTGAACCATCCGATTTTCCGGACCAACTCCGGCAACGCCGGCCCCGACTTCATGGGGGGCTACTGATTCGTGAACCGCGCGGCGGTCG
>CAYPHP010000060.1:0-2325 GCA_964410045.1 uncultured Acidobacteriota bacterium
CGTAGCTAAGGGAATGGTCCGCAGCCATCTCCGCAGGTAGTACTCGGTGAGCAGGTGCGAGACGATCACTTCTACCGCGGTGATGGCATTGGTTCCCATCTGTTCGCCGCCGGAGCGTTTCCGCTTCTGCCCGCCGAATTCCCGAAGACCGTTGCGAACAAGGTCCACAAAGCGGCGCCAAGGCCGGGGGCCGAAGAGGTAACGGTCCGCGGCGCTCAAGATGGTCAGGTGCTTGATCTCGTCGCGGGCCACGTTGCGGAGGAGGTTCTGCAGATGCCCCCTTGCGTGTGCCGCCATGACGACGTAGGTGGAGGAGGAGTTCCATTCCGCGGCTTCACGGCTGAGAACCAACCGCACCGCATCGCTTTCCGCGGGAGTCACGACCATGGGGCGGTTGGGATTGTCTCTTCGAGGGGATGTTTTGGTCAAACGCTCGATCATGCGGGCGAAGGCGCCGGCATGCCTCCTTTCCTCGGCGCACCAGGGACTCTGGCACCAGGGCAAGCCGTGCGTGGCGGCATAGTCCGCCTCCTCCCGGTTCATACCCATGAACCGCCCCAGATTCGGTAGCAGAAAACGGAAGCCCTCTCCATTCTGCGAGGAGTACTCGAGGATCGGCTCCTCGAGTTCCATGGAAACGGTCATCATCAACGCCAGTTCCGACACCGGCAGACCTACAACGTCATGCGGCTCGACGGAAGAGAGGCGCGCCTTGTCCCAAACCCGGGCTCGACAATGACGATCTTCAGGGTTGGCGTAGAATCCCCAAAAGGCCCACAAGTTCTCGTCCAGTGCCGCAATCTGGAAATCCTGCTTCACCATCCGCCAGATCGCCCACAGCGTCGAGGGGAGCCGGATCGCCTGGCGTAGGAACTTGAGCATTCCAGTGCCATCTTATTACGGCAACATCGTCCGCTGGCGGACTTGCGGCGAATCGGGTAAGATCACGCCCGAGAAGGAGATCCGTCTGTGAAATCACGCCCATCGCTTTGCCTGTTGGCCCTGGCGGTACTCATGAGCAGCGCACTCGCGCTGGGCCAAAAGCCCGCTGCGCCAGCGCCTGCCGACGCCGACCTGGACACGTCCAGCAGCGAACTGCGTCCGGTAATCGAGCGCTTCGCCGCCGACCGCGGCAACTTGCTGCGCACCTTTACCCTGGATACGCCGGCGCGCATGTCGCGCATCAAGCAGTTCTACAGCGATTGGCAGGGCCGTCTGGCCAAGCTGAATTTCGACTCCCTGAGCCAGGATGCCAAGACCGACTACATCCTGTTCCGCAACCTGCTGGCTCGCGAGCAGAAGCGTCAGGAGCTCGAAGCGCAGGAGGATGCCAAGACCGCGCCTTACCTCCCGTTCGCCGCGACCATCACTCGTCTGGAGGAGACGCGCCGCAAGATGGAGCCGGTGAACGCCCAGCAGTCGGCACAGACGCTGACCGCTCTGCGCAAACAGATTGACGACGCCCGGCGATCCACGGAGGGGATGGTCCGCAGCGAGAATTCTCCTGAGGCCGTCCGCAACCGGCGGATCGTTGGGAACCGCGCGGCCACCGAGGCCACGGTGCTGCGGAATACGCTCCGCGCCTGGTTCAACTTCTACAACGGCTACGACCCGCTGTTCGGTTGGTGGAACGAGGAAGCCTACCAAAAGGCGGATGCTTCGCTGCAAACCTACGTGACGTTCTTGCGTGAACGCGTGGCCGGGCTCAGAGCGGCGGGAGCGGCGGAAGCCGCGCCTGCACCCGGCGGACGTGGCGGAGGGCAGGCTGGCGGGGCCGGTGGTCAAGGCGGTTTCCCTGGCGGCGGTCGGGGTGGCGCAGGCGTGGTCGTCGCCCCGCTGCCCGGCATCGCCGGGGCACGCGCTGGCGAAACCGACGACATTATCGGCAGTCCTATCGGCCGCGAAGGTCTGATGAACGAGCTGGCCTACGAGATGATCCCTTACACGCCGGAGGAGCTGATCGCCATCGCCGAGAAGGAGTTCGTCTGGTGCGAGAACGAGATGAAGCGCGCTTCTCGCGAAATGGGCTTCGGCGACGACTGGAAGAAGGCGCTGGAGAAGGTCAAGAACATGCACGTCCCGCCCGGCAAGCAGCCGGAAGTGATCCGCGACCTGGCCATCGAGGCGGTGAAGTTTCTGGATGATCACGATCTGCTCACTATCCCGCCGCTGGCCCGCGAGACTTGGCGTATGGAGATGATGTCGCCGGAGCGGCAACTGGTGAATCCGTTCTTCACGGGCGGGGAAGTGATCAGCGTTTCCTACCCCACCAACACCATGACCTTCGAGCAGAAGATGATGAGCATGCGTGGCAACAACATTCCC
>CAYPHP010000060.1:2335-11711 GCA_964410045.1 uncultured Acidobacteriota bacterium
GCTGATCCCCGGTCACCACTTGCAGGGCTTCATGGCCGCAAGGTACAAACCTTACCGGGGTGTCGTCGGGGGAACTCCGTTCTTCGGCGAAGGCTGGGCGCTCTACTGGGAATTGCTGCTTTGGGACATGAAATTCCAGAAGACCCCCGAAGACCGCGTGGGCGCACTGTTCTGGAGGATGCACCGCTGTGCCCGGATCATCTTCTCGCTGAGCTTCCATATGAGCAAGATGACTCCCGATGAGTGCATCAACTTCCTCGTGGATCGCGTCGGCCACGAGCGCGAGAACGCCACCGGTGAAGTGCGACGGTCGTTCGCCGGCGCCTACGGGCCGCTCTACCAGGCCGCTTACCTGCTGGGTGGCATGCAGCTCTACGCTCTGAACAAGGAACTGGTCGGTCCCGGCAAGATGACCAATCGCCAGTTCCACGACGCCGTGCTGCGGGAAAACCGCATTCCCATCGAGATGATCCGCGCCAGCCTGACCAAGCAGCGCCTGACCCGGGACTATGTCAGCAGTTGGAAGTTTTACGGGCCGTAGGTCGCCGGCTAGTGTTGTGACCACATGGTTGCCACCGAGACACCGAGGCGCCGAGACGGATAACCTGTGGATTGGCTATCCTTTCCGTCCGTGCTTCGGTGGCTGTTCTCATCGGTGGTCGCTTCATAAAGGCGGCTCTTCTGCCGGTGGACAGGCTGGACCGTCTGTCCCGGCGATTTTTGTGCTTGACACATAGCCGACCGTAATGTTACAACATGTAACGTTACTATGAGTAGCAAACCTCCTCTCAGTCCTCTCGAGCACCGGGTGATGAACATGGTCTGGCGTGGCGGCGAGATCACCGCTGAGCAGGTGCGCGAGCAGTTCGCTCGCACCGCGGGGCGGGCCCTGAAGGAATCCACGATCCGAACGCTTTTGCGCCGGCTGGAGGCCAAGGGTTACGTCCGCCACAGCGTGGATGGCCGTACCTACGTCTACCGCAGTGTGGAGGGCCCGCGCAATTTGGCGGTCTCGGCCGTGCGCCAGATTCTGGACCGTTTCTGCGGCGGATCGGTGGAGGAGCTTTTGGTGGGAATGGTTGACCATGAGGTGCTGGACCGCCGCGAATTGCGCCGTCTGGCCGCGAAGATCGCCGCTGCCGAGCGGCGGAAGCAGAAGAAGTAGAAGGAGTCGTTATGGAGCGATGGGCTGAGATTCTGGGCGAAGCCACGATACGATCGCTCGTTTTGCTCGCTCTGGGCGTGGCAGTTTCGTGGTTGGCCCGGTACCGTACAGCGGCGTTCCGGCATGCCCTGTGGTTGACGGTGCTGGCGGGGATGCTGCTTATGCCTGCAGCCGGTTCGTTGCTGCCCGGGCTCAAGGTGCCGATCTTGCCGCGAGATGTTGCCAGCGCTCCGGTGCCTCCGACCGACGCGACTTCGAGCCCTTCCATGCCAACCCGGACCGCCGCATTGGACCGCACGCCAATAAGCGCGCCAATCAATCGGCGGTTGTGGTTGGGATGGATGTTGGCGGCCGGGAGTGCGGTGCTGGGAGTGCGTTTGGCCGCGGCGATCGTTAGCGCCGCACGGCTCCGGCAATCCGCGCGACGCATCGATGATCCGGTCGTTCAGGACATCGTCGCCGGATTGTCGCTGGGACACGGCTTTGCCCGCACTCCGGCGGTCTGCGAAACGAACGTGCGAACTCCGGTGGTCGCAGGCGTGTTCCGTCCGCGTATTCTCCTGCCGCTCTCCTGGCGCGAATGGACCCGCGCGAAGCTGGTAGCGGTGGTGGCCCATGAAAGCGCCCACATCGCGCGTGGCGACGTCCTTATTCGCCTGCTCGCGGCCTTAAACCGGTGCATCTTCTGGTTTCATCCAGGGGCATGGTGGCTCGCCCGCCAAATGGAGATCCTGGCTGAAGAAGCTTCCGATGACATGGCGCTCACCGGCCGCGGCGATTCTCACCAATACGCCCGCATGCTCGTGGAACTTGCCGGCGAAGCGGCAGGCGGCCTCCCACCAGCAGCGATTGCCATGGCGCGGCCGTGCAGTGTCCGCCGCCGTGTGGACCGTCTGCTCGACAGTGCGCACCAGCCAAGCCCGGGCCTATCGCCTGCCGGACGTCTACTGACGTTCCTGGCCGCGGTCCCACTGGTCTGCGCCCTCGCCGCGACGACTCTGGCTCCCGTGCAGGGACTGCAGCCTCCTTCCCATGGACCGCTGTGGCTGCTGCAGGGCACAGGGTGGACAAATGCTGTCCTGCTCGTCGGCATGCGTGTCACGACCGGGCAAGCGGAACAGTTGGAAGCGAAGCTGCGGACCAATCCCAACGATCTGGAAGCGCGGATCACCTTGATCGCGCATTACTATTGGCAGACGAAGAACGAAGCGCGCCCACCACACGTCCTGTGGTGGATCGAGCACTATCCGGCCTCCGAGTTCTTTGACTTTCGGGGGGCGCATCTCGACACGTATTCGCCTGCGGGGGCGTTTGAGCAGGCCACCCAGTTGTGGATCACACAGGCCAGTCGCTACGCGAATCCGCGCGTACTGGCCAACGCAGCGCAGGCGCTCGAGTGGCACAAGCCGGCGTTGTCCGCGGAGTATCTGACGAGGGCCCGTCAGCTTGATCCCGACAATCAGGTCTGGGTACAGCGGCTGGTAACGCTCTATCAGAACGCGGTGATGCAGGATTTGGCCAAGGCGAGGGCAGGACTCCCGCCTGAACGGCTTTCCTTCATTCAGGGCGCCCAATCCGCACTGGAAGGCATCTCCGACGCGCAGGTTCTGCGCTTGGCAGGTGAACGTCTCCGGCCCGGGCGGTTCATTCGGATGGGTCCCGAGCAGGAGGTTCAGCTTGCCGCGCTGAGTGAGCGCCTTCTGCAGAAGGCGTATTCCCTCGGTGCGCCGCGCCTGCCGGACACGCCTGAGCCAAGAACGTCGCCACTACCCACCCGCGCCGAGCCAACGCCGGTCCACGAGTTGCGGCTTGTCGAACACGTTGCGCCGATCTATCCGCCGCTGGCGAGGCAGGCGCGGATCCAGGGCAAGGTCGTCCTCGACATTACGGTCGCTCCCGACGGCAAGGTGACCAACATCAAAGTGGTGATGGGTCACCCGTTATTGGTTCAAGCCTCGCTGGACGCGGCCAAGCAATGGGTCTACGAACGGCCGACCACCGAGTCGGTTGTTCGCGTCAGCATCCCGTTCACGCCGGATCAGTAGAACAAGTCCCAATCGTTATTCAACTGACCGGACCGCCAAAGCCGCGACGGCCAAGATCAGTGCCGTGTTGATGGGGATCACGCAGGAGTAGAAGAGGCCTCCGACTTTGCCGGTCTCGGAGACCGTCATCTGCCTGTATCGAATCAGATTCCTAAAGATGAGCACCCCGATGAAAGGGAACGGCGTTCTTATGCCGTGCCGATCCAGGGCTGCTGTAATCATGACGGCCGGCACGACAGCCCAGATAGCGCTGATCGCCGGCAGAATCAACAAGACGGCTGAAGCGCTCATCAGGCGTTCCCTTCAAAGGACCGGGTTCCAGCATGCCTTCGAACCGCGAGCGCCATCGCGAGCGGGATTGCCAGGATCGCCAAGGATCCGATCCAGCCCCCATACCGCATTTGGGTCAAGAGCGCGACCGCGATCCCCAGGATGGCCACAAGAACTCCGCCCAGGATCAGGTACATTCCCGAGTCACGCAGGTCGGCTCGTGACGTTTTCACGAGAGTGTGCGTGATCGCGGCAAGACTCAGGACGACGAACAGCAGCATGAGCGGAGAGGTGACAGACCCCGTGGTGTAGTACAGCGCGGGATGGACCAGCAACTCGACGACCAGGAAGATCAGCAGGCATCCCCACACGCCGAACATAGCGGCAGTCACCAGTTGGTTCTGGCTCAGAGCCTTCGGTTTCGGGAAGATCAGGAAGAAGCGGAGCACCAGAACAAAGATGAGAACATCCGCAGCGGTAGCGATGTGAGATTGGACTCCGTTCCAAGTGCCGAAATTCGGTCCGAGACCGAACGCCACACCCGCACCCGCAGCCAACCCAATGTGGCCTAGAGTCTGCGCGGGCAGGGTTCTCACACTCAGCCACGACCAGAGCCCGATGCCGAGGAAGAACAGACCAACCAGCGCGGCCCTGAGGCGGTTATTCACCGCGGCGGCAAACGGCGGCGGATACACCACGTCGAGTTGCACGCGTTGGCCATTCCGCTCAACGACAAAACGGCGCGACTCCCCGACTTTGGGCGCCAGGGCCCGTGGCCATCGCGACTCCATGCCAAGCCGCTCGACGGGAATGCCCTCAACGCTGACGACGCGGTCTCCGGCCTTGAATCCTGATCGTTCCGCGAGGCTTCCTGGATGGACGCCGGGCACCGTGTATGCGGGGTCGTACAGGCCCCCGCTGAATCCGCTGTTCAATCCTTGATAGAGGCCAACGGCGCCCCAGGCGATCAGGGCAGTTACACAAGCGAGCAGGCGTACGTGTCTGAGCATAGAAGCCATTCTCGGCCTCCATGTCTGTAGACCATCATAACGCCAACGCGATCAGGCGCTCACTCTTTCAAGAGCGCTACGTTTCCGTTCATGGGCGCGGCCACGACAGTCTTGCCGTCGGGCGAGAACTTCGCCAAGTAGACTTGCTCGGCGAAGGGCAGGGTCAGGAGCAACTCTCCCGTAGCGGGATCCCACAAACGCATGGTGTTGTCGTTGCCTGCGCTGACTAACCGGGAACCGTCAGGACTGAACTCGACGCTGGAGACCGCTTCCCGGTGGCCCTGTAGTGTCCGCAAGAGGCGACCGGAAGGCAATTCCCAGAGGCGGATCGTGCGATCGCCGCCTGCGCTGGCCAGCAGCTTTCCGTCGGCACTGAATGCGACGTAACGCACACCGCCGCGGTGACCCTTGAGGTCCGCGACTTCGGCGCCCGACTGCCAGTCGACAACCTTCAGCACGCCGTTGGTCCAGGCCATGGCCAGCAGCTTGCTGTCGGGGCTGAACGCCGACCCGTAGATTTCGCCTGCGCCGCCCGTGAATGTCGCGAGCAGTCTTCCACTCGCCGCGTCCCAGACTTTTCCAGACGCCTTGGACGACGGGCAGAACACGGCGCGTCCATCCGGGCTCCAGGCAACGGTGGGAGCGCGCCCGTCCGCGATCTGCTCCCAGGTTGCCAGCACGGTCCCCGTCTGGGCGTCGGTGATCTGCATGCGGCCGTCATTGCCGCCGCTGACCAGACGCTTTCCGTCCGGGCTGAAGCGCACCGCGTTGGCGGAGGTCTTGTGGACGGGCTGTTCCCAGTCGGGCCGGCCGGTGTCCAGGTCCCACATTTGCAGTGAGCCGCCCCATCCGGCGGTCACCATCTTTTTGCCGTCGCGGCGGAAATCGAGGCCGTAGACCGTTCCCGGCTGACGCCAGGTATGCCGCGACGCGTCGGCCTCCTGCGCGTTCCACCAGCGCAGCGATCCGTCCGCGCCCGCGGTCACGATGGCCGTCCCCTCCGGGCTGACAGCGACGCCGTTGACGGCCGACGTGTGCCCATGAAGCACAGTGCGCACTTTCCCGGTCTTGGGATCCCAGAATCGCAGCGTCTCGTCCGAGGAAACGGTGGCCACCCATCCGCCTTTCGGATGCCAGGCCACGCCGTTTACCCACTGCGGATGTCCCTCCAAGCGATACAGACGTTGTCCATTCGCTGCGTCGTAGACGTGGGCCAGGGAATCCTTGCCGCCGGCGGCCAGGAACTTGCCATCGCGGCTGAAAGCCACTCCTTGCAGCGCTGAGTATGGATCGTCCATCGGCAACTTGATTTCGTACACGGGCTTTTCCAGATCGGGCATGGCGAATACGCCGATGATTGCATCCCAGGTTCCGACGGCCAGTTTTGTGCCGTCGGGACTGAACTCCATCGTCGTGATCGGCTTCACGCCGTATTCCACTTTCTTGATGCGCTCGAAGGTCGCAGCGTTCCACAGGTTCAGGATGCCGATGACGCCGCGCCCTTGCGCCAATTCCCAAGAACATCCCGCAAGCAGCTTGCCGTCCGGCGACCATGCGGTGACGGCGATGCCGCGTCCGTTGCCGTCGAGCTTGCGGATCTCGGCCTTCGTAGCCAGGTCCCAGATGCGCACAGTGCCGTCCGACGCGGCACTGGCCAGTTTGTCGCCCACGGGACTGAAGGCGACGGACCACGCCGCCGCAGTATGTCCGCTGAGCGTGGCGACTGGCTGGCGCGTCCGGGCATTCCACAGCTTTACGTTCCTGTCTCCAGAGGTGCTGGCCACGAGCGTGCCGTCAGGGCTGAAGCGCACACTGGTCGCCGGGCCGTCGTGAGCCTCGACGCTGGCCGCGCTGCGATCCGTCTGGGCCTTCAGGTAGCGCCACTCCCAATTGCGGTTCGCCGCCGGTGCGCGCTCCAGCCAGAGTTTCGCGGCGCTGGTGTCGTGAAGCCGCAAGGAAAGAGCCGCGGCATGCACCGCCGCGACGTACAGGTCGTAATCAGCGGCCGGAGGAGCCGCCAGTGTTGCAAGGAGCAGAAGAGTTGTCGTCATTTGTCAGGGAACTACGTCGTGCGGGGCGTAGCAAATAGCTGTGAAAGCCAGGGTTGCTCATAAACCTGCCGCACCCGGTTACCGAAAGCATTGCTGCGCGGCGCACCGTGGGGTCTCGACCGGGCGAAGCCGATCTGGTAGAGCGTGGCCAGCATGTCAGGCCGGCCGCGCAGGCTCCAGGCGGAATTTGACGCTTCCCACTGTTGCTGGTAGAGCGCGATGATCAGGGCGCACGTGGCCAGGTTCGATTCGGCGTCCAGCAGCGCCGCGGCCACCGCGTGCCTCTCCGCGGGTACAGCAATCGGGGAGTTCGCGGAGATCCGTGCTGCCACCGCAAGGGTCCATCCATCGCCGACCGGCTCGACATCGCGATAGGAGTAGAACGCCGGTCGCGGCAGATCGTCGGGCCTCAGGCCTTTAGCCAGTACGCTGGCGGTCTGCGCGGTGCGTGGCTTGATCTGTGCCAGGCCGACGGAGATATCCAGAGCGCGATTGAGCATGGGATTCTCGTCCGAACCGATCCGGTCGATGTGATCGGGCGGTCCAATCCCGAGTTCTTTGCGCATGTTCCTGGCCCAGGCGCTGATCACCATCCGTTCGAGCGCATCGCGAAAGGGCGAGAGCTGGTCCCGGTGGGTGACGTAGACGATGGAGGCGATCAGGCGTGGATCCACCTCGTAGCGGGCGGCGGCCGCGCGGATGGAATCGCGATGGCTGGTCACCAAGCGCCGCACGCTGGCATCGGACCGCCGGTACGCCGCGAAGCCCACGGTGGCCAGCAACACGCCGGCGACGACCGCGACAGCCACACGCGCCGCGCGGTCCGGAAGCAGGAAGAAGGCCTGCCCTGACGACCTGGACATCGAGCGCAGGTAGTCCCACAGTAGTACTGCGGGGATCAGGTAGAGGGGGCTGAGCCTCACCACCGTGGTGAACATGGAGAACGGCTTCGCTCCGCCAACTTCCGATTCGAGAAGCAACCAGACGTCCTTGGCGGCGTACAGAAACAGGCAGGCCAGGGAGGCCATGAGCAACGTACGCACGCCGGTACGCGCGAGGCGCGAGCCGGGACTAAGCGCTGCTCCGAAGAGCCGAAAGCTCCAGAACAACACCAGCAGGATCCAGGCGAGCGCCCTCAGCGGCTCGAGCCACCACTCAGCCCCGGACGGCCGCAACGGAAGCGTGGCGCTGAGGACCACGAGATAAATAACGGGATTGATCAGGCCAAACGGGACTTCCACCGCGAGCCGCCCCCAGCGCCGTGCGAAGGCCGGCAGAAAGGGCCACGGCTGCCGTCCGCGTGCGCGCCACGCAACGGCCCAGGTGACCGCCGCGAGCAGCAGGACGTGGATGAACAGAATCCCCGGAAGGACCAGGATCACAATGCCGTAGAAGACATATGCCCTGGCTAGCCCAGCGCCGGCGAACTCGAGCAGTCCGTCCATACAACTCCCTTAAACGCGGAATTGTTTTTCATTTTACTACGGACTGGACACTCGCCCGGTAGAGCGGCGCAGGAAGCATGCGGCGGACCGGAGGCGGCATCTTGGAATCGACGCCTTTGACCGCCTTCCACAGGATCTCGTTCAATTCCTGCTCCGGGGCCTGGTCCACTTCCTCGAAATTCATGCGCAGCGATGCCTGGGCGCCGAATGCGTAAGGCGGATTCTTGGTGTTCAGATCCACGCGCGCGGGCAACCCGGTGTAAGGCGTCAGATCGGCGGTCCGGCCGAACGACGCGAACATGGGATACGCCGCGGCGTCGTATTGGGTGAGCGGATCGAGACCCAACAGCAACCCGATCGTCCGCAGCACCGAGCACGTGGTGTAGAACGTGCTGTCCACTCCGCGTTTGCGGGAGTACGGGCTGATCACCATGGCCACCGAACGATGCGAATCCACATGGTCGGGGCCGGTCTGCGCGTCGTCTTCCACGACCAGAATGGCGGTTTCTTTCCAGTATTTGCTTCGGCTGACCCGCTCGACGATGCGCCCCAGCGCCAGATCGTTCGAGGCCACCTGTGCAATCGGTGTGTACGCGCCGGGCCGTGTGCCCGACGTGTGGTTCTCGGGCAAGCTCATAACCACCAGGTTCGGCCAGTTGCCGTCGCGCTCGTACTGATCGAACTCGCGGATAAAGATATCGGCGCGATCGCTGTCCCGCCAGGGCTGGTCGGGATTCTTGGGCCGATAGTCGTCCGCGAAGCGTCCGCGCAGGCTGGTGACTCCGGTCATTTCGCCGTAGCTGCGGATGGTCAGGCCCTTTTCGAGGGCCCGCTCCCAGATGTACCCGGCGCGCGGCCGAGCCAAACGCTGCAAGGGATCCACGAGCATCGACCCGCGCTGCGAGTATTGCGCCGGCCACATCTTTTCCAGGGTATCGGTGACGAACGCCGAGGTGGACCAACTGTGCCCGTCAACGCTGACGTCGCCGTTCACGTAGAAGTTGTCGATCAGCACAAACTCCCGCGCGATCTTGTGGTGATTCGGCGTGACCTGCTCGCCGAACAGGACCAGCGAGGGGTCGCCGTTGCCCTCCTTCATGTCGCCAAGAACCTGGTCGTAGGTGCGATTCTCCTTGATGATGTAGAGCACGTGCTTGATCGGCGAGGGCTCGCTCTGGCGCGCGGGGACAATCGACTCGCCCGCCGACCGCGGTATCGCCGCCGATGCCAAACGCTCGTCGGAATACGGGGAGTTCTCGATCACCTGCTGTGTGTAGCGTTGAAGCTCGGCCGTGCCAGGAAAATCCACAGTCGAAACCGCGCCGGGAATCAAGCGGCGGATGTATTGATACTCCCAGCCGGACCCGGGCGGCTGCGTCAGCACCGGTCC
>CAYPHP010000061.1:0-9060 GCA_964410045.1 uncultured Acidobacteriota bacterium
TCCACAAGTTCGTCCACGTTGTACGTTCCATCGGGAACAAGAGACGGTTGGTGATATTCGGGTAGGACCACGCGCATCGGGTAGCCGTCCTGTCCCCTGACTGCGGGCGTGAGGCCAGCAGCCAAGATGACCAGAATTAGGTGCGTGCGTAGCATTAAGCTCCTCCTTAGCGACACCACTCGTTGATCTTGTCACTGAAAAGCGTTAAATGCGGTGAAGTGCGGGACAGCCTGAACGCCGCCAATTCTTTCCAGTCTCCACGCTGATCTCCTCACGCCAGTCGACGCCGCGCTGCGAGAAATGGCAAACAGCCGCGCCGAGCATACACTGCCTCTTTCGCCGTACGCGCTCAGGATACATCCGAGCGGGCGAAGTGGCCGGAGAAATGGCGTCTGCGATAGAATATCCGGATGGCCGCTCTGACCGTCCAGGCAATGGATCGCGACATGCGCCTCGCGGAGAAGGTATTTCTCAGCCTGCTGCCCCGGCGCGTCACGCTCGACGGGCTGGACATCTTCACCCGGCTGTGGCCGTCCAATCACGTGGGCGGCGACTACGCCACGGTCTTTCCCTCTCACGAAGGGCAGATCTACGTCTGCATTAGCGACGTGACCTCGCACGGCATCGCCTCTTCCCTGCTGGTGACCCGCGTGGACAGCTTCGTCCGCGAGCGCGTGCCCCTGGCCCGCCACCCCTGCGAAATCGTCGAGGAGCTGAACAAGTTCCTGTGCGAGAACTTCGGCGATCTGGGCATGTTCCTCTCGTTCTTCTGCGCCAATATTGACCTCCAGAAGATGCAACTCTCCTATGCCGGATGCGGCCACCCCGCTCCGCTGCTGCTGAAGGCCAACGGGGAGAGGAAGTGGCTGGAGTCGCAGCATCCGCTGATCGGGATGTTCCCCGAACTTTCCGAGGCCTGCTTCATTGACCGCGAGACGCTGGAGCCCGGCGACCGAGTGGTCTTCTACACCGACGGCATTACTGAAGCCCGTAATCCCATGGGAGATTTCTTCGGCGAAGAGCGCCTGGCGGAGATTGCCGCATCGGGAGTTGGCCAGGACTTGCCCGGCTGCGCCCTCTCCGACCGCATCTATTCCGAGGTCCGCAATTTCACCGGACACGAGACACAGGACGACGACGTGCTGCTCATGGTGGTCTCAGTCCGCTGAGCTGGTTCCGATCTTTCGCAACATGGCGATGAGTTCTTCGCGGGTAAACACTCCCTTGGCTTCCAGCGCGTCCACGATGGCACACCAGAGATCCATCGGCAGTGAGGCGGCCGCGGCCTGACCTCTTACGGCCTCCAGCAGGGCCGCCGAGGAACCCGATCCGGCCGGCGCGGCAACTGGAGTGGCCACTGGAGCGGCCACCGGTTCGGGCTCGAGTTCTGACCCGGCCAGGTCCAGGGCCCAGAAGTTGGTGTTCGAGTAGATCTCAATCCCGGTTTCCATCCTCCCGTCTTTCCCGGCAGGGCGTTGCCAGACGATGCGGCAAGGCACTTCGCGGCCGACGGCAATGTAGGTGGCCGTGCCACGAGCATCGGGCGCCATCTTCCGGCGTGCCAGGACCTTGGCTCCGTGCGCGGACACTTCGATGGTCACGGCGATGTCCTGGATCTCCACCGGCGTCGCCAGTTTAAGCAGGACGCGTTCGGACTTATTGATCCGCCGGCTTCGCCTGCGTTTGGCGCTCACCGGGCCTTCTTTACCCGTTCCAGAACCGCCAGAGCGTCAAGCTGGTTTTTCTCCGCGAGGAGCATCAGAACGGCCGCCGCCGTCACGGCGACATACCCTTGCTGCACGCCCCGCCCAAAGGCGGCCTTGCGGTAGGGTGTCTTTCCGGCGAAAGCGAGCTTGTCGGCAAGCTGCTTGGCATAACGGCTGAACGCTGCTTTTGCCGCTGAGCTGGTCTTGACGGCCTTTGGCAGCGGCTTGGCGACGGTCACCGGATCCAGCAGCAAACTGACCAGGAACCCTGCCTTGGGGTCGCGCTTCACTGCCGCAACCCGCGAGGACTGTTGGCCGGAAAGGAATCCGGCCATGATGGTCAAGCCGATGCCCGGCTCGAAGCCCTCCGTGCACAGGATCTCCAGCGCTTGGCCGTCCAGAGAGACCGCTCGAGCCACGAAGTTCTTCACCATGCCGTTGGAGTAACGGCAAATCAGCCGCACCGGGCTGCCCGCAATCTTCGAGGCGTCCACAGGTTTGGTGATTCTACCTCCCTCGTGCTAGCATTTCACGCGAATCGTGAATCGCGCAAAACAGAGGAACCGGTGAAGCTCGGCTGGGTGGACCTCAGCGTCATCATCCTCTACCTGGTGGGGATCACCGCCTTTGGGGCCCAGTTCCGCAAGGGCCAGCACACGCTTAAGGACTACTTCCTCGGCGGACGGACCATTCCTTGGTGGGCGATTGCGCTATCCATCGTCTCGGCGGAAACCAGCATCCTGACCATTATCGGCACGCCCGGGATCGCTTACGGCGGCAACCTGGGCTTCCTGCAAGTGGTCTTCGGTTACCTGCTGGCCCGCGTGGTGATCAGTACCATCCTGCTGCCGCATTACTTCAAGGGCGAACTCTACACGGCCTACCAGCTCATCGAGCGGCGATTCGGACCCCGCCTGAAGCGAGTTACCGCCGGCGCTTTCCTGGTGATCCGCAGCCTGGCCGAAGGCGTCCGCGTGTTTGCCATCTCCATCCTGGTGACCATCGTGCTGGGCACCGGGGAGCTGGCTTCCGTGGTCCTGATTACGGTTCTCACCCTGTTCTACACGTTTGAAGGCGGCATGACCGCGGTGATTTGGACCGACGTGATCCAGATGTTCATCTACGTGGCCGGCGCTTTGCTCAGCCTGTTCATGCTCTGGCAGTCGGCCACCGGCGGATGGGAGCAAGTGGCGGCGCTGGCCGCTGCAAGCGGCAACAAGCTGGCGATCTTTGATTTCGGCTTCAACTTCACCTACCCCTACACGTTCTGGGGAGGTCTGCTGGGCGGAATGTTTCTGTGCACGGCGACTCACGGCACCGATCAGCTCATGGTGCAGCGGCTACTGGCCGCGCGCGATGAGACCGACAGCCGCAAGGCCTTGTTCGGAAGCTGGGTGGTGATCCTGTTCCAGTTCACCCTGTTCCTGATCATCGGGATCTTCCTGTTCGCCTACTATCACGCGCATCCGCCCTCGCAACCGTTCTCGCGCACCGATGCGATTTTCCCGACCTACATCGTCGATCACTTTCCACCGGTCGTCTCGGGACTGGTAATTGCCGCGATCCTCGCCGCGGCCATGTCCAACCTGAGCGCCGCCCTCAACTCGCTGGCGTCCACCACGATCGTGGATTTCTACAAGCCGTGGCTGGGCGGCAAGAAGGATGAGAAGCACTATCTGTTCGCCTCGCGGCTGGCCACCTTGTTCTGGGGCGCGGTGATGATCGCCATCGCCCTGGTGGTGGCCAAAGGCAAGACCTCGGTCTTCGAGCTGGGATTGAGCCTGGCCAGCGTCGCCTACGGCAGCTTGCTCGGGACCTTCCTGCTGGGCGTGCTGACCACCAGGGCCAATCAGAACGGCAGCATCGTGGGCATGCTGGCCGGCCTGGGCGTGATGATCTACGTCTCCACGTACACCAAGATCGCCTGGACCTGGTATGTTTTGATTGGCACCACAGTCACCTTCGTGGTGGGGTATCTGGCGAGCTTCATGTCAAATGAGCCAAGAGACTCTGGGACATGAGCAGCAAACCTGAGCTGGTGCGCGGGCTGGGGCTGTGGGGCGCATCCTCGGTCGTTGTGGGCACGGTGATCGGCAGCGGCATCTTCATCGTGGCCAATTCCATGACCCGGGGCATGGGTTCGCCCGCCGGCGTTTTCTTCGTCTGGGTATTTGGCGGTTTGCTTTCTCTCACCGGCGCTCTGGCCTACGCCGAGGTCGCCGCGATGATGCCCAAGGCCGGCGGCGAATACGTCTACTTGCGGACGGCTTACGGTCCGCTGTGGGGCTTCCTTTACGGCTGGATGCAATTCACCGTGGCCAAGGCCGGATCGCTGGCCACGCTCGGCGCGGGGTTCGCCATCTACTTGCGCTACTTCTTCCCCGACCTTCCCGCCAAGTGGATCGCTTTCTGGATCATCGTGGTCCTGGGGATCGTCAACTATTTCGGCGTGCGTACGAGCGGAGCGGTCCAGACGTTTTTCACTGTGCTCAAGTTCAGCCTGATCGTGGGACTGGCGGTCCTGGCGCTGGCCAGCGGCAAAGGCGATTGGAGCCATTTGACGACCTCTGTGCCGCCGGGAGCCACGCTGGGTGGCTTCGTCTCCGCACTGGTTGCCGCGTTGTGGGCCTACGACGGATGGAACAACGTCTCCATGGTCGCCGGTGAAGTGGAGAATCCCCAGCGCAATCTGCCATTGGCCCTGATTGCCGGCACGGCGACCGTCGGGGCGCTGTATATCTTCGCGAACCTGGGGTACTTCTACATGCTGGCCGCACCCCAGGTGGCCGGCGCAGAGCGCGTCGCCGCCGATGTCGCCACGCAGTTTCTCGGCTCTTACGGCGCGGGCGTAGTGTCCCTGGCGGCGATGGTGTCCATCTTCGCGGCCTTGAACGGATCATTGCTCAGCGGATCACGCGTGCCCTTTGCCATGGCCTCGGATGGCCTGTTTTTCAGCAAGCTGGCGCAGCTGCATCCGCGCTATCACAGTCCCAGCATCTCGGTGCTGGTGTTGTGTGCGTGGGGTGCGGGCCTCAGCCTGACCGGCACGTATGAAGAGCTGTTCAACTACGTGATTTTCGCGTCCTGGATCTTCTACGGCCTGGCCGCGTCCACGGTCATCATTCTGCGGCGCAAGCATCCGGAGTGGCCGCGACCCTACCGCACCTGGGGATACCCGTGGCTGCCGGCGATTTTCGTGCTGGTCTCGGCGGCGCTCTCGGTCTCGATCCTGTACCAGAATCCCCTGCAATCGGTGATCGGGTTGGCGATCATCGCCGCCGGAGTGCCGGTGTACTTCTTTTTCCGCAACCGCGCTCAGGCTGCCCGCTGATTTCGTGCTAGATTCTTTAAGACCTGGGCTCTGGGCTCGATGACCATCACTTTGGCGGCGACTTTCATCCAATGATTGGGGGCACGCTGGTTTTCGCCTTGCTGGCGGGGCTGACCTCTCTCTGGGCGCAGGGCCCACAGCAGCCCGTGGCTTTCAATCACAAGCTACACGTCGAAGGGCAGAAGATGGAGTGCACCAACTGCCATCAACTGGCGACCAAGAGCCGCCACTCCGGACTGCCGACCGCCAATCTGTGCATGGCCTGTCACATGGCGATCAAGGCCAACAGCCCGGAGATCAAGAAGCTCGCCGCTTACAAGAAGAGCGGTCAGGCGGTGCCTTGGGTGCGCCTGTACCAGTTGCCCGGCTTCGTCTATTACAGCCACCGACGGCACGTGAATTCAGGCATCGAGTGCAAGACCTGTCATGGCTCCACCGGCACGACGGAGGTTTCCGAGTCCACGCGCACGTTCACCATGGCGTTTTGTATGGATTGCCACAAGCAGAAGGGCGCGTCGAACGACTGCCTGGTGTGTCACCAGTAGGAATGCATGGATCGTAGAAACTTCATCAAGGTATCGAGCATCCTGACGGCCGGCAGCACGGTGCTGACCAGTTGCGGGAAGGGTTTGGCGCCCGTGACCCAGCTCGTGCCTCCTGACCAAGTGGTGATTGGTGAAGAGCGCCGCCTGAAGAGCGCCTGCACCGGCTGCGGCGCCGGATGCGGCGTGGAAGTCCGTTGGATCGACAGCCGCGCGATCAAGTTGGAAGGCCTGGCCGGGCATCCTGTGAATCAAGGACGACTCTGCGCGCGGGGTCAAGCGGAACTGCAAGTGCTCTACAATCCCGATCGCATTCAGGGTCCGCGAGTGAACGGCAAGGACGTCACCTGGGATCAGGCGATCGAAGCGCTGCGAGCCAAAGTCCGCGAGACGCCGCCCGAGCACGTCGCCGTCTTTACGGGACCCCTGCCACCGGTGCGCCGCCAAGTGGTCGACGATTTCCTGAAGCGCCTGCGCGCTCCTGCGCGCGTGGAGATTGATCCGCTGGGAGAGAGCGTGGTCCGCGAGGCCAATCGCCGGACCACCGGCTTCTATGCCCTGCCCGCTCCAGATTTCGAGAATTGCGATTACGTGCTGTCGTTCGGAACGCCGCTGCTCGAAGCCGGTCCATCGCCGGTGCGGACCATGCGCGGTCTGGCCCACATGCGTCAGGGGCGTCCCGGACGCCGCGGCAAGCTGGTGCAGATCGAGTCGCGCTTCTCGCTGACCGCGGCATACGCCGATGAATGGGTGTTCGTCAACCCTGGCACCGAGGGCGCGCTGGCATTAGCAATCGGACATTTGCTCGGCCGTCCGAGCGAGTGGACGCCCGAGAAGGCCGCCGCCATCACTGCCGTGCCAGTGTCGCGGATCGAGCGGCTGGCCAAGGAATTCTCGACGCACAAGCCTGCCGTCGCGTTGATCGGCGGTCTTGCCGCCGGTCATAGCAACTCGCTCGCCGCCGCTGAAGCCGTATCGGCACTGAACCAGCTCAACCGCAGCTTCGGCGTCCCAGGTGGGATTTGGTTCGCACCGACTCCCGACACCCGTCACCCGTCACCCGGGGCTGCGCCGAAGCTGGTGTTCGTGATCGGCTGCAATCCGGTCTACGAAGCTGCACTCCCCAAGGACGCCTACGTCGCCAGCTTCTCGCCGTTTCCCGACGAGACGGCGGCGATGGCGCAAATGGTCCTGCCGAGCCACACGGCGCTCGAGTCGTGGCATGAAGCGGCCAAGCCGGCCATGGACCCGCTCTACAACACGCGAGACTGGGCGGATGTGTTGCTGCAGGTTTCCGAGCAGACCGACACCTTGGAGTCGCTGATGCAGGCGTCCTATAAGTCCGAGGAGGATCACGCCAAGGCCTTGGAGACCGGCTGGCGCGAACCGGGGCCCTTCAGCGGCGTGAAGAAGTTTGAGTTTGGTAAGGAACGCTGGGAGCCGCCGCGCTTTGTGGGCAACGGTGAATTCTTTTTGCAGCCGTTCCAGAGCGTAGCGCTGGGCAACGGCGCGGCCGCCAACGTCCCGTGGCTGCAGGAATTGCCTGATCCACTCAGTCAAACCGTTTGGGACAGCGCGGTGGAACTGAATCCACGAACTGCAGAGCGAATCGGACTGGCCGAAGGCGACCGCGTGACCGTGGAATCCGCGAAAGGCCGCCTGCGAGCCCGGGTCGCCCTGTCGCCGGCCTGTCCGCCGCACGTGGTCAGCATCGCGGCGGGACAAGGGCACAGTGCGCTGGGCCGCTACGCGAGCAATCGTGGAGGCAACGTCTACGGGTTGATTGATCCGGCCCATTGGGCGGCCACCAAAGTGAATATCCGAAAGGCGGAAGGCTAGTCATGCGTTGGGGAATGGTCATTGACCTCGACCGCTGCAACGGCTGCGAAGCCTGCGTCGTGGCTTGCCGCGCCGAGAACAACGTCCCGACCGTCGGCCCGGAGGATTGCGAAAAAGGCCGCATGATGTCGTGGATCCGCATCGAGCGCTACTTCGAAGGCGAGTTCCCCAATGTGAAAGCGCGCTTCATGCCGGTGCTTTGCCAGCATTGCGAGAAAGCGCCGTGCGAGCCGGTCTGCCCCGTCTACGCGACCTATCACAATCATGAGGGCTTGAACGTCCAGGTCTACAACCGCTGCATCGGGACACGGTTCTGCGCCAACGCTTGCCCCTATACGGTGCGCGCATTCAACTGGTTCGACCATGTATGGGATGCGCCGCTCGACCGCCAACTGAACCCCGAGGTTACGGTGCGCAGCCGGGGCATGGTGGAGAAGTGTACGTTCTGCGTCCAGCGGATCAAGAACGCCGGAGCCGACGCCAAGGACGAGAAGCGCGCCGTGGAAGACGGCGAGGTCCAGCCGGCCTGTGTGCAGTCGTGCCCCGCTGAAGCGATGGTCTTCGGCGATCTCGACGACCCCACGAGCCGCGTCGCGCGGCAGGCCCGCTCCGGGCGCGCGTTCAAGCTGATGGAAGATCTCGGCGCCGAACCCAAAGTCATCTACCTCAAGCCTGTCGACTGGAAGGGTACCGAGGAATGAGCGCCGCGGCCACTCCCGTCGAGACGCTGACGTCCTCGCGCGTCACCGAAGACCTGCTGCGTCCGATCGTCGAGACCACCTGGCGATTCTGGGCGGCCATCAGCGGACTGGGCATGGTCATGCTCTGGGCCATGTTTTGCTGGGGCTATCAGATCGTCGAAGGCCTCGGTGTCACTGGGTACAACCGGACCTCCATGTGGGGGTCGTACGAAACGAATTTCGTTTTCTGGGTGGGCATCAGCCACGCCGGCACATTGATCTCGGCGATCTTGCGCGTGACCGGAGCGACTTGGCGGCGGCCCATCACCCGCGCCGCTGAGGCGATCACCGTCTTCGCGCTGATGATCGGGCCGATGTTCGTGATGATCCACTTGGGCCGCGTGTGGCTGTTCTACTGGGTGATTCCCTTCCCCAACCTGCGCGACCTCTGGCCGAACTTCCGCTCGCCGCTGCTGTGGGACTTCACTTGCATCAACTCGTACCTGCTCGGCAGCATCACTTATCTCTACCTGCCGATGATCCCCGACATCGCCGCAGTGCGCGACGCCGCCGGCACGCGTCTTGCGCCCTGGCGGCGGCTGATTTACCGGCTTTTGGCGATGGGCTGGCAGGGTACGCCACGGCAGTGGGCGCTGCTGGAGCGGGCCATCTCCATCATGTGCGTGATCATCATGCCGCTGGCTGTTTCGGTCCATACGGTGGTGTCATGGGTTTTCTCTATGACCAAGGCCCCCATGTGGCACAGCACCATCTTTGGACCCTACTTCGTTGTCGGCGCAATCTTCAGCGGGATCGCCGCCGTGCTGGTGGCGCTCTTCGTGATTCGCAAGCTGCTGAACCTGGAGTCCTACATCCGGCCCGAGCACTTCGACAAGCTGGGTCTGTTGCTGATTACGTTTTGCATGCTGTGGGGCTACTTCACGTTCGCCGAACATTTGACC
>CAYPHP010000061.1:9070-10002 GCA_964410045.1 uncultured Acidobacteriota bacterium
TGACCGTCTGGTACAGCAAGGATATTTCCGAGACCGCGGTGCTGGTCGGCAGGCTGAGCGGCCCGATGGCCCCGTTGTTCTGGACCATGCTCACTTGCTGTTTGCTGATCCCTTTGCCGCTGCTGATTTTGAAGCGCACGCCGCTCGGAACGCTGGTCGCTTCACTCTCGGTGCTCGTTGGGATGTGGCTGGAGCGCTACATCATCGTGGTCGGGACGCTGACGCGCCCCCGCATGCAATTCATGTGGCACGACTACGCGCCGTCGTGGGTCGAACTGTCCATCATGGCCGGGTCATTTGCCTATTTCGTCTTCCTGTACCTGATGTTCGCAAAGTTCTTCCCCATCGTTTCCATCTGGGAGTTCAAGGAGGGCCAACGCGGATGAGTCTGCTCGCGGTCTTCCCGAATGTCGAAACGGCGCTGCCCGCGATACAGGCACTCGCCGGCGTGGAGCACGAAGTCTACTCGGCTGAGCCGCTCCATCCGCCGCATGTGTCTTCTAACCTGCTGGGGGCAACGGTGCTCGGCGGACTGCTTGGCGGACTCGGCGGCGGCGCGCTGGCTGTGTTCACGTTCAGAACGATGCATCTCGAGACCGGCGGCATGCCCATCGTCACCTACCCGCCAACCGGCATCGTCATCTTTGCCGTGGCGGCGTTGAGCGCCATCGGCACCGCGCTGGCCACGCTGCTTTGGGAAGGAGACATGCTCCACTTCCGGCCTTCCCTGCCCGAAGACATCCGCCGCGAAATCGCCAACAGCGCGGTTGGGGTCAGTGCGCCGGAAGAATCGCGTGATGCGCTCGAACGCGCCGGGGCCAGGATCCAGAGAGCGCAGCCAAACTAATTCTTTCTGCGAATCGTCGGAGGGCCTGGGTCTTTCTCTGCCGGCACCTTGGCTGCGGCCCGTTGTTTGTCGGCGAGCCTCTGGA
>CAYPHP010000061.1:10012-11633 GCA_964410045.1 uncultured Acidobacteriota bacterium
ATCGCCAACGGAGCGGTTGCGGTCAGCGCGCCTGAGGAATCGCGTGAAGCGCTCGAACGCGCCGGGGCGAGAATCCAGTAACAGTAGCATCGTGACCCGAAAGGGGTGAGCATGGGATCACTTTCCACAAGCACCCGCCGAAGTTTCCTCGCCGCCGTCGGAGCCGCCTCCATGATTGGTGAAGTAGACGGGCAAGGCGCAACCCCGGCTGCTTCGTCCGAATACCTCTTGACTCCGGGTTTGGTCTACTTGAATACCGGTTCCGCTGGGCCCGCATCGCGCGCGGTGCTCGACCGGATGCTTCAGGCCTGGCACGAAGTGGAGTCCAATCCGGTGGTCATGATTTACCAAAATGCGGCAATTCATGCCGCGCCAGAATCGGTGCAAGAAAGGTTGGCGCACTTTCTGGGATGCTCGGCCGATGAGCTGTTGATCACACGCAGCGCCACGGAAGCAATGAACAGCGTGGCGCAGGGAATCCGGCTTTCGCGCGGCGACCGCGTCCTGACCACGGACCAGGAGCATGCCGGCGGGAGCATCTGCTGGCGGTACCTGGCGCGTCGCCAAGGCGTAGAACTCGACGCGGTGCGCATCGCCCCGATGGAGCACGACGAGCGGGCCCTGGTCCAGCGCTTCGCCGACGCCATTACTCCGCGGACCAGGGTCATAAGCGTCAGCCACATTCTCACTTCTACCGGATTGCGGATGCCCATCCCGAAAATCGCGGCACTGGCCAGAAACCGCGGCATCCTGTGCGTCGTGGACGGCGCGCAGTGTCCCGGCGCCATCCAATTGGATCTGCGGTCGCTGGGGTGCCACGCCTATGCCGCTTGCGGCCACAAATGGCTGCTCGGTCCCAAGGGCACCGGTTTCTTGTACATCAGCCGGGATGCCGCCGGCCAGATCGACGTCGTGCAACGCGAGGGTGGCCATCGCTTTGTGGCCGATTCCTCGGGCATCGGCAGCCTTCCGCTGCTCGCAGGACTCGGCGCTGCCGTGGAAGCGATGCAGGCCCGCGGCATGGCCACTGTCGAACGCCGCATCCTCGCCCTGCGCGACCACTTGTACGCCGGACTGTTGCGGATTCCGAACCTGCGCGTAATGAGCGCGCCGCCGGGTGCGATGGCTTCCGCACTGGTGGCGGTTGAACTGCCCGCGGACATTGACGGCGCCCGTCTACGAATCACTATGCTTGAGAAGCACAAGACGGTTATCAAAACGGTCGAGAAGCGGTGGTTCAACGGCATTCGGATCAGCCCTCATATCTTCAACACCGAGGAGCAGATCGATGCGATGTTGCGGGTGCTCCGCGACGCGGTGTCCTGAGCAGCCCAATCAATAAGGCGGAAACATGCGCCGCAGGCCGTGCACCAACATCACACCGAGGAAGAACAGGTTGCGCACCAGCAGTCCCGGCCAGAAGACAGGCAACATCCGCGCCCGCTCGCCGGAGGCGACCGCGGAAGCCGTCGCATCTGCCAGGCGAGTCATCCATCCGACGCTGCGCGGCCATTCCCACAGGCCGTCGATCCACTCAGGCGGAATCCCCGCGCGGCCGACGCGTGCTCCGACAATACCCCCGACGATAGCGGCCACCGAGTCCGTGTCGCCGCCGCAGCGG
>CAYPHP010000062.1:0-11579 GCA_964410045.1 uncultured Acidobacteriota bacterium
CGAAGCTTGTTGATCGATTCCGGCGTGGCTGCCGCTTCCAGAGCCTTGATGGCGTCCACTTCGCATACTATCACGTTGGCTCCCAGACCGCGGGCGCGCGTGGCGACGCCCCGTCCGCACCACCCGTAGCCGGCGACCACGACGTTCATGCCGGCCAGGAGAATGTTGGTGGCGCGCAGAATGCCATCCATGGTGCTCTGCCCGGTTCCGTGACGGTTGTCAAACAGATGCTTGGTCATGGCGTCGTTGACCCTGGGTCTCGTCGCTCTGCTCGCCGGCATCGTTCCCGCCCGTCGAGCCTCGCGCCTGGACCCTATGGCCGCGCTACGCTGTGACTGAACGATTTCGGAAAAATGGCGGCGTTCTCAGGCGGTCCCCATTCCCCTCCCCATTCCCGGCCCTGCTGACTGAAGACCGCAGAAAGATCGTCAAGTTCATCGAACTTCGCCAAATTGGATGTAGACGTCGTGCTCCTCCAGTTGATGCAAGAACTCCGCTTGGCCGACATGGTATTCGGAGTGAGTGATACTTGTGCCATCACGGCCAATCACGAGCACCTCGGTCCACCCACGCGCATGGCTCGCGACCGCGCCCTCCCATGGAATCTTGCGCCGCCTCAAGCCCAAAATCGACTTCTGAACCAAACCTTCCCGGGTTGCCACGATCTCCCCAGGCTCGATCAGCAGACAAAAAAACCCATCGCGACGGCCAGTGTGGCTTCTGCCCAGTCGAACCAGTTCGCAGCTTGTTTACTCAACTTATAGCCAATAAGGACGCCGAGCGGCCCACCGAGGCGAAGAAGAAGCCTAAGGCCGAAACCTACCGGAAAGTGTACAGCCGACGCCGTGTACTTGGCTCGCTGAAAGACTGCTTCCGACGCAAGAAACCGAACCAGGAACAAAGCGACCGCAATGGTCACCCAGTCGCTTTGCGTAAATCTATCCATAAGACTACGGGCAGGTCTTCCTTCTTCTTCTTTTGCGGCGGTTCAACTACTCGCTTGGACGACTGGGGGTCAGCCTGAGCCTTGTGCCTTTCCCTAGACCAGCCTAGGTTTCCAACTCTACCTCAGCGCCGTTCCGCTCCGCCGATAGGTACCCCGCGTAGATCACGGCCACGGTATCCCGGCCGAGCTGGCTGCCACTCAGTGGAACCCGGCTGGCCGCGGCGCACTCCATGAAGTCCTGCATCTCTTGCGGGTAGCCGTGCTGCCAGTCTTCGTCCGGGGCCGGATGGCTCCAGCCTTGCTTCGTGCCGGTCTTCTCCACCACGTAGATGTTCTCGAAGTACTCCTCGCGAGGATTGTAGGTGGTCAGGGCGTCCACCGGATTCAGGCTGCAGCGGGTGCGATGGTTGTTGGCGCAGACCTCGATCCAGTTGGCCACGCCGCCCAGGACCAGTTCGCTGGCCAGGATGTCGGCGACCGTGCCGTCCTCGAAAACCACGTGCAGGGCGGCATAATCTTCCACGTCCTGATACGTGGTGCGCAGATGGCCGAGATCGCGGAACGCGGGCAGACGGGTGATGCTGTGCGTCCGGCAACTGGCGGCCACCGGGCGGATCGGACTCTTCAAGTAGAGCGCTGCCGTCAGAGGGTGGCAACCTTTGCCCACCAGCGATCCGCCGCCGTTGAAGCGCCATTGTCCATAGAACGGGGAATGCGAACCGCTGTGCGATTCTTCGCCGCGCATCCACAGGACCTGGGCGCCGCTCTTGGCGATGATCTCTTTCTCCTTCTGCACGGCCGGCGCGTAGACCCAGTTCTCCGCGTAGAACAGAGTCTTGCCGCTGGCGCGTTCGGCGTCGAGCAAACGTCCGGCACTGGTCATCGCTTCCTTGACCATGGTCTCGCGCGGCGTCGTGCCAGGACCGAAGAATCCGGTGAAAGGCTTCTCCAGGATCACGTGGCAGCCGCGCTCGAAGGCCGCCAGCGACACGCTCTCATGCATCGCGCCGGGCACGCAGGCGTCCACTACGTCTACCGCACGGCAGAGCGAGTCGAGATCCGCGAATGCGGGCAGGCCGCGTTCGTCAGCGAACTTCCGGCAATGCTCTTCCGTCGGCGACCACACGCCGGCCACTTCCAGAGGAACTCCGTAGACCTTGCGCAACGCGGCGTAATGGAATCGCGCCGCAAACCCCGAGCCAACAATGCCGATACGAATCGTCTTACTCATATCTCAGTGCCACCACCGGATCGAGACGCGCGGCCTTCACCGCGGGCCATAAACCGAAAAACAGGCCCACACTCACCGAAACCAACAGCCCGGCGAGTACCGACCACAGCGGCACAGTGGAAGGCAGGCTGGGGACGAAGGTGCGGATCAGGAAGCTCAGCAGCGCCCCTACCATGATGCCCAGCAGGCCGCCGCTGGCCGTCAGTGTTATGGCTTCGAGGAGAAACTGCATGATGATGTCGCGGCGCCGCGCCCCCAGCGCCTTGCGGATGCCGATCTCCCTGGTGCGTTCGGTGACCGAAACCAGCATGATGTTCATGACTCCGATTCCTCCGACCAGCAGTCCGATGGAGCTGAGGATCACCATGACCAGCGCGATCATGCCGGTGATGGCGTGGAATTGTTCCAGCGCCTGATCGGAAGTGCTCAGAGAGAAATCATCGGGCTTGCCCAGAGGGACGCGGCGCCGTTGCCGCAACACGCTGCGGATCTGATCCACCGCTTGGTTCACCTGGCCGGTCCGCGCTTCCACGCGGATGAAGTGTTCCTTGGCCGAAGGATAAAGCTTGCGCAGGGTCCAGTAGGGAATGACCACGCGGCGGTCTTCGCCGCCCGGACCCATCATCATGCCGGAGCTGGGCCGTTCCAGCACGCCCAACACCAGGAAAGTGTGACCGTTGACCTCCAGCGGCTGTCCGACGGGGTCGAGCGATCCGTACAGCGCGCGGACCAAATCATGGCCAGCCACCGCGACGTCCATGCGGTGCTGGTTCTCGGTTTCGGTGAACGAGCGGCCGGCCTGCAAAGCCGCGTTGCCGTAGACCGAGAAAAACTCCGGCGTCGCGCCACGGAAATCCATACCCACCACCGACTCGTTGCGGAACTTGGCGGTCGAGAATCCGGTGTTGGGGAAGATCGAGGCGGTGGCGTTGGCCACCGCCGGACAGAGGTCCTTGATGGCTGAGGCGTCTTCGATCGTGAATTCCTTGCGCATGCGCTCCTCGCGGCTGAGGCGGGCGAAGTGCGGCCCTTGCGGACGCCGGGAGATGCCGATGGTATTGGCGCCGAAGCTCAACAGCGATTCCGTCACGCTGGCGTCGAAGCCGGCGATGATCGAGCCGACTGCGATCACCGTGGTGGTGCCGATGATTACGCCCAGCACCGTCAGCAGCGAGCGCATCTTGTGCGCGCGGATGGTGCCCAAGGCCATCTCGATGGCTTCCCAGAGGTGCGCGTTGGCGGTTGCGGTTGCTGACATTGGCTAGGCTCTCGGAGAGAAGTCAAAAGGCAAAGGGCAAGAGTCAAAATGCAAAAGTGAGCGGAAACGCACATCCGGACTTGAAATCCGGATTCCGAATCCTTGTCTTTGTGCTCTTTGCTTTTTGCCTTTTGCCATTTACCTTTTTCCGATCCTACGTCTCCTGCCGCAACGCTTCGATCGGATCCAGGCGAGCTGCTTCGCGCGCCGGATAGATGCCGAAGAACAGTCCGACCGCGGCGGAAAGGGTCACCGCGAGGACCACGGAGATCAGGGGAATGGAAACCGGAACCGGCGTCAGCAGCGCCACCAGCCGGGTGACGCCCCATGCGGAAAACACGCCGAGTACGCCCCCGCACGCGGCCAATACCGCCGACTCGACCAGGAACTGCATCAGTATGACCAGGCGGCGGGCCCCGATGGCCTTGCGGATTCCGATTTCGTGGGTGCGCTCGGTGACCGAGGCCAGCATGATGTTCATGATCACGATGCCGCCCACCACCATGAACACCGAAGTCACCGCCACGGTGGTCGCGGCGATGGCTCCGGTCATGCGGTTCCACAGCGCCATCAGCTCGTCGGAAGAGATGATGCCGAAGGTGTCGTCCTCATTCGGACGCAGGTGCCGGAAAGCTCGCAGCAACATGCTGGCTTCTTCCTTGGCCGAGTGCAAAGTGTCCGGCCCCGTCGCCTTGACCATGTACGACATGTTGCCTTCGCGGCGATAGCCGTAGAGCTTGAAGTAGGTCTGCACCGGAATGATGGCGAAGTTGTCGCGCGACTGTCCGAACACTGAGCCCTGTTTCTTGATCACGCCGACAACTTCCAGCGGGCGGCCCTTGACCATGATGGTCTTGCCCAAAGGATCGGTGGAGGAGAAGAAGCGATCGACAAGGTCGCGTCCGATCACCGCGACCATGGTGCGGTGAGTGTTATCGGTTTCGGAGATGTATCGTCCAGAATCCACCTCGAGCGAATCGATGAACACCATGTTGGCGCTGACGCCCTGGATGCGCACGTCGTCGATCTGCTCGTTGCCGTAGCGTACGTCCTTGGCGGTGCTGGTCATCAATCCGACTTGTTCGGAGAGAGTCATCTTGGCGGCCAGGAATTCGTATTCCTCGGGCTTGAGATAGGGATTTCTCCGCAGCAACTCCAGAAATCTCTTGGGATTGAATTCGCCGATCAGCGGAAGCCGATTGACCACGAACACGTTGGTCCCCTGGCGGGCCACGTTGTCGGCAATGTACAGGTTCATTCCGGCGATCACCGAGATGACCCCGATCAGCGTGGTGGTGGAGATGATGATGCCCAGAAGCGTGAGGAAGCTGCGCAGCTTGTGGGAGCCGAGTGAATCCAGCGCCACGTAGAGCGCCTCTCGGAAGGATGCGGATCGCCGGCTGGGTGCGGGGATCACGGTTCGTTGCGGCGCTGGGCCCGGAAGCCAAGAACCAGCATCACCGCTCCAAAGTCCCGCAGCGCGAGGCCGGGGTCCTGCGCCGGGAGCGCGAACAGCTCAACGGTCGGCCGCAGGTCCACGCCCGGATGTTTGCAGCTCATACGGGTCCTCATCTTATAACGGCTACCGGCATACAGCCCACCAAGATGGGCGGCGCAGTGGCCCGCCGTCCCTGCGGGCTTTGTCTGACCGGTTCTAGTATGATTTCTGAGACATGCGTTTCCCCCGCGCCAGCGGCGTCCTGCTGCATCCCACCTCTCTGCCGGGACGTTTCGGCATTGGTGACTTGGGTCCGGAGGCCTATCGCTTCGTCGACTTCCTGGCCGATGCCGGACAAAAGGTCTGGCAAGTGCTGCCGCTCGGTCCCACCGGCTACGGCGATTCGCCATATCAGTGCTTCTCCGCGTTCGCCGGCAATCCGCTGCTGATCAGCCTGGACCGCCTCCGTGAACAAGGCTACCTGTGGGACGAGGATCTGCGCGATGCGCCGCAACTTCCGGATCACGAAGCGGACTTCGGACGCGTGATCCCTTTCCGGCGCGCCATGCTGCAACGGGCCTTCGACCGCTTTCTGGAGCGGGCGGTGAAAGCGGATCATGAAGCCTTTCAGGATTTTTGCCAGACCCAGGTCCTCTGGCTCTGGGACTACGCCTTGTTTGCGGCGGCCAAGGATGCCCACGACGGGCGCGAGTGGACCGCATGGGAAGACGGGCTGGCGCATCGTTCGCCGACCGAATTGCCGCACTGGCACGGGAACCTGGCCCGCGAGGTCGCGGCGCATCAGTACTGGCAATTCGAGTTTTTCCGCCAGTGGCACTCGCTCAAGCAGTACGCCAATCAACGCGGCGTGCGCATCATGGGTGACATCCCGATCTACGTGGCTCATGACAGCGCCGACGTGTGGATGCATCCCGGCCTGTTCAGGCTCGACGGATCGGGCCGTCCGGCGGCAGTGGCCGGCGTGCCGCCCGACTACTTCAGCCAGACCGGGCAGTTGTGGGGCAACCCGCTCTATTGCTGGGAAGTGATGGCCGCCACCGGGTATCGCTGGTGGATTGATCGCTTCCGCGCGGCGTTCGCGCTCTTTGATGTGGTCCGCATCGACCACTTCCGAGGGTTCGAATCCTACTGGGCCGTGCCGCTTCCGGCGGAAAACCCCAACCGCGGCAGTTGGGTGAAGGGTCCCGGCGCGGCGTTGTTCGACGCCGTACGTCAAGCTTTGGGCGAGCCGCCGATCGTGGCCGAAAACCTGGGCATGATCACTCCGGAAGTCGAGGCGCTGCGTGCCGCGCTGGGCTTCCCGGGCATGAGCATCCTGCAATTCGCATTCGGCGCCGGCACGGACGGAAGCTCGTTCCGTCCGCACAACTACGAGCGCAACCTGGTGGCGTACACCGGATCGCATGACAACGACACGATGCTCGGCTGGCGCGAGTCGCAACCGGAAGCGCGCCAGCGGGCGGAACACTATCTCGGCGTCAATGGTCAGGACCTTCCGTGGGCCAGCATCCGCGCATTGCTGGCTTCGGTGGCCGACACGGTGCTGTTTCCGCTGCAGGACCTGCTGGGGCTGGGGAATGAAGCGCGCATGAACCTTCCCGCGCGTCCTGACGGCAACTGGCGCTGGCGGTTTACCTGGAATCAGTTTCCTGAGGGTTTGGCTGGAAGACTCCGCGAATTGACCGAGTTGTACGAGCGGTAGGCTAGAAACTCAGTCTCAACACTAACTGCACCCGACGTGGAAACTCGTTCAGCGGCGACGTGCCCACTGCAGCCGACGATGCGCCTTTGCGCCCGTAGGGAGCTTGGCCGAAGGTCGCGCTGTTCAGGCGCGTGTCCGGCGCGCCGAGGTTGGCATGGTTGAAGGCGTTGAAGAACTCCCCGCGAAATTGCAGGCGTCCGGTTTCTCCGAGCCAGGGGAAAGGGAACTCCCGGCTTAAGGAAAGATCGTAATTCCAGAACCCCGGCCCTGAGAACGCTCCCCTTCCCGTATTGCCCAAACGGCTGCCCGGATCCCGGAACCGGCTGGGATCGAGAAGAAGCTTACCGCCAGCCACCAGTGTCGTGGAGGGCGGATCAGGCTGTCGCCCCAGGAAATCGGCGCGGGGCAGGATCAGCGCGCCCACTCCAGCCGCCGAGCCCCGGAAATTAGAGATCACGGTCAGCGGAAAGCCGGTGCGATATCCGGCCATCCCGGCGAACTGCCAGCCACCGAGCCATTTCTTTCCGGCGAAGCGCGGGGTCCGCCACAGGCCATGGAAGATCAGGTTGTGGCGCTGATCGAAGTCGGAATTGCCGCGGTCGCCGGCCGCGTCGCCCTCGACTTGAAATCCGGGCCGCAGGGTCTGCGTGCTCACCAGAGGATCGCCCTGATTGTCGATCGCGTGGGCCCAGGTGTAGGACACTTGGAACTGCAAGCCCTGCGAGAAACGCTTCAGCATGGAGGTCTGCAGGGCGAAATAGTCGGATGCGCCCTGATTCGTCAGCGCCTGGATCTCCAGAACTTGACGATTGGCGAGGTTGCGGTTCACAACGTCGCGGGTGGCCAGCTTGCGCCCAATTGCCCCGTTCTGGCTGACTTCAAAAAGCAGGTTGCGGGCCAGCGAGTGCTGCACTCCTGCAAACCAGGTGTGCACATACGGCGTCTGGAGGCCCGAATCCACCATATAGCCTTCCCCGCGCAGACTGTTCGGTGGAGGAGCGGTTGTGGGAAGCGCTTGTCCTGCCGGGGTCAGATACCTGAATGGTGGGTCGCTGCCGAAGAAGAACTGTTCGACGAAACTGTTCTGGCGGAGGCTATCCCACAACAGATTGAAAGGACGGTCGTAATAGATGCCGTATCCGGCGCGCACGACAGTCCGGCTGTTGCCCAACAGGTCGAAGGCCAGTCCGATGCGCGGCGCAAAGTTGACGTAGTCCGGCCGGTAAAGCCGGTCGCCCCTGACGAATCCTCCCGCGGCGATGCGGTCGGCCAGCGTCACGCCTGACCCTGGAAGAAAGTTCACGTGCTCGGATTCGCGGTCATTGTGCGGTACGCCGAAATACTCGTAGCGCAGACCCAAGTTCAGAGTCAGCCGGCGGGAGACGCGCCAGGTGTCCTGAACAAACCCCGCGAGTTGCTTCTGCCGGAAGCGGCGGACGTAGTCGGGCGTCTCGAATCGCGACGTGGAGAAGCGGTCCACGGTGGCGTTGAGCGCCACCGGCCTGTCGTTGCCGAAATCTTGAATATTGCTGAAGAAGAAGCTGCCGATCCGCAGCGGACCGACCAGGCTGTGGCTCCAGATGTACTGGAAGTCGCCGCCAAAAACCAGATGGTGCCGTGCGAAAAGCAGGCCGAAGTTGTCCACCAGGTGCAGCAGGTTGTCAGTGTAGTTCTGCTCGGTGAACGATCCGACGTTCCCGGGCAGGCGGGTGCGCTGGTTGTCGAGGGCGCTCAGTTCCGGCACGCCGGGAGCTTGCGGCTCGTAATTGGTGCGGTTGCGATTGAACCCGATCTTGGCCTCGTTGACGCGCGAAGAATCGAAGCGATGCGTGAGCCCGGCGGCCATGCTGCGCGTGGCGATCACAAACGGCACGCTCAGGCCGCGATAGGGGCTGACGATCACGTTGTCCACCGTCTGATCGAAGGAGCCGAAGCGCAGGAAGAGGCGATCGCGGTCGGGACGCACCTCGAAATCAGCGCGCGCCGAGGCCGCCAGGCTGTTGAAGGCCGTGCCCGGCGCGAACTGCCCGGTGATGCGGTTGGCATCCACCGGCCTGGGGTCAATCAGCGGCAGGGCCGGGAAGCGCTGGAACAGGTCGCGGGCAATCGGACCGGTCACTTGCGAGATGAACGCCGCCGTCGGCAGGGTAATCGTCTGGGGCTTGAGTACCGTGGTTGACCGCAGCGGTTCGAGCGAGGTGAACAAGAACACGCGATCGCGCTTCAGCGGTCCGCCCAGGGTGTATCCGAACTGATGCTCCTTGAACGGAGTTCGCGGACGTCCGGTGGCGTTGCTCTGAAAATCGTTGGCGCTGAGCTTTTCATTGATCAGGAACTCAAACAGCAGGCCATGCCAGCGGTTGCCGCCCTGCCGCGTGATCACGTTGGCGACGAACGCGCCTCGGCCATACTCGGCGGAGAAATTGGCGGTGGCCAGCCGGTACTCGTGGATCGCGTCAGGCGAGAGCAGGGTCACCGGCGCGGTGGTCTGCACGTTGTTGTTGTCCACGCCGTCGAGCAGGTAATTGGACGACGACACCGGGAAGCCGTTCACCGAAAAGCCCAGCCCGCGCCTTGTAGCGTTGTCGGAGGTCACGCCGGGCAGCAGCACGAACAGGGTGTAGATGTCGCGGCCGTTCAACGGCAGTTCGCGGATGCGCTGCTCGTCGATAACGCCGGACACGGTGGAGTTCGTAGCGTCGGACATGGGCGGCGGACGGTCGTCCACCACGCCAATCTTGGCCTGCGCGTCCGCGCCGTAGATCAGGCCGAGACCGCCGCGGGAGAGCGCGTCTGCGGCTAGCTGTTTCAGATCCTCGGACATCTCCTGCAACTCAAAGTCGGCGATCTGCTGCTGGGCTACGTGCAGTTCCATACCGCGCCGCTCCACCGGCCGGTAGCCCGCGGCCTGCACCTTGACGATGTACGTCCCGCGCGGCAGGAACTGGAGGAGGTATTGGCCTTGGGCGTTGCTGAATGCGGTGGTGACCTGGGCCGTGTCCTGGTTCTCCGCGGTAACGCGCGCTCCGATGAGAGGAGTTCCCTTAGCGGCGTCGCGGACTTCGCCCGCGAGGGTGGCTTGGGCTGTCTGGGACCGCAGATGAACGCAGATGAACGCCGATAAGAACAAACATGCGAGGGCTGTTCTCATTGACGACCCTTTCGCAGTTCATCCAAGGCTTGGCGGATCATGGGCGCGTCGACACGCTTCAAAGCTTCCTCTAGCTCTCGAACCGCCTCACTGTTCCTGCCTTGATCGCGATAGAGCCGTGCCAGGTTGACCGAGGCGGGCACGTCGTTAGGATGGGCCTGCTGCGCGCGGCGGTACTCTGTCTCCGCTTCGCGATCGCGTTGGCGGCTGCGGTAGAAATTTCCCAGAGCGATATGTCCAGCCGCCGCGTCCAGATCCAGCTCCAGCGCCCGGCGGAACTGGCGTTCCGCGCGATCCGGCTGGTTGATCCGCATGTACAGTCCGCCCAGGCTGTAATGCAAGTAAGCGTAGCGCGGCCCGAGCCGGATCGCCTCCAGGTAGGCTTCCTCGGCCCGCGCGAATTGGTTCTGCGCGGTAAATGTCAAGGCGCGGTTGAAATGCGGATAGGCCCAACGTCTGGCGCGCTGGGAAGCGGCCTGAAACTGGCGCAAGGCTTCCGCGAAGTTCCTGCGTTCCAATTGCAGCACGCCGATCGCGTTGTAGGCCAGTGGATCGCGCGGATCGAGGCGGCGCGCTTCTTCGAGCAGGGTTGCTGCCCCCGCCAGATCGCCGCGGTACAGCGCGGCGCGTCCGGCGCAAAATGCCCGGCGGGCTGGCAGCACCCCAGGCTCGGTGGTCAGCGCAGCGGCCGCCGCGAAGACCCGCGCGCAGCGGTCAAAATCGTCGGCGCTCAAGGGCGCGGCCTCACCCTGCAGATAAGCCAGGAGCACCTGCTGCCCTTCGTTTTCCAAAGCCACGCGGCGCTGGTCGGGATCGGCGGCCGCCAGGTCCGCGATCCCGCGGCCCTTCGGAGGCTTCACAAACATCGCCGTGCCGTTGTACTCAACTTCGGTGGGATTCGCCGAGACCACGATTTCCTGAGCCACGCGCTGGCCTCGCGACGTGACCGCCATCAGTTTGTAAGTGTTCGGCGCAAGTTGGTCCACCGCGAGTTGTCCGGTGTGCGGCACCTGGCCTCGCGACGTTCCATTCACCAGCACTTCGGTGTTGGGCGGACCGTTGAACACCAACGTCGCGTACTGCACGCCTTGCGGAGCACTGAAGCCCAGGTCGGCGCGTTCTTCTCTCACCTGCGAGAGTCCGAGATCGGCGGACGGCTTACTGAACTCCTTGGGATTCTGCGCGCCGCCCGTTGCTTTCGCCACCTGGTCCCGCACGTAGCCGAGCGCCTCGCTGAACTCCACCATCCCGTTCCGGTTGGCATCGGCTTCGCCTTGCAGGCCGCGCAGCAAGTAATAAGTGAATGCGCCGTGTCCGCCGCCGAACAAGCGTCCTTCCAGCGATTCCTCTTGCGGCTCGGCGGCCAGCAGGCCGAACACCTCGCGCCGCTGCAGCGACGTCAGCTTTTGGTGGAAGGCCTTGGCCTCTACCATCTTGCCGGCGTGACAGGCGTCGGTCACCAGGAAGACATGCGCGGCGCGCGACAGCCGCCGCGACACCAACGACTCGATGTCCTCGAAACTGTAGGCCGTGCCGTAGAGATTCTCCGGGCTGGTGTCGTAGGTGACCACATACGCGTCGCGCGGTTCCACGGTCTCGACGAATCCGTGCGCCGCCAGGAAAATGAATACCGAGTCACCCGGCTTGACCTTGCGGCCGAGCCAATTACCCAGGACGTTCTTGACCTCCGCCAGGGTGGCCTTTTCGTTGGTGACCGTCATGATGTGGTCAGGAAGGAACTTGAAGCCCTGACCACTCGAAAGGAATTTCGCCATCGCTTCGGCGTCGGCATCGGCGAAGTCCAGCCACTTGTCCTTGGGCAGGACCTGGTA
>CAYPHP010000063.1:0-1487 GCA_964410045.1 uncultured Acidobacteriota bacterium
TTGCCGGACGCCGATCAGCAGGCGGCCCATGTAAGCCCCTTCGTCCTGGGCTTGGAGCAGCGCGGTGGAAAAGGTCAGCAAGGCCAGCGCACCCGCCAGCAGTCCTAGCCATTTCCGAGTATCAGCATCTTCGTTCGTAATACCCATAGTGCCTCCCGTTCTGATCCTTTCCCTGGCTCAAACAGCCCGCGGTCTCAACGGTGGAATCGGACACCCGATGGATGATTCGATCCATGGATTTGTGAATGGCAGTTGGTGCAACTCCGGTTGAAGACAAACCGGGTTGTGGCCAGTTGCGGCGTCGTCGGGTGCCGCGATTCGATGTGGCAACGCTGGCAAAGGCGCGGCGTCCTCACCTTCAGGAGTTGCGGGTTGCTCGAGCCGTGCGGTTCGTGACAGTTGGCGCAGTTCTCCGCAACCGGCGGGTGTTCCCACAGGAACGGACCGCGGCGCTCCGCGTGGCACTTGTAGCATGTGTCGTTCACCGTCGCTTCGATCAGCAGTTTGGGATTCGGTGTTCCATGCGGGTTGTGACAGTTCGAGCAGGTGACCATCCCCTCCCGGAACGGCATGTGAGAGGAGCGCATCAACTGGGCCTTTCGCATGGCATGGCACTGGAAGCACACTTCCATCTGCGTGGCTTTGGTGAATTGACGGTTGATCGAAAGTGGCTCCTGGAAACGGTTGGCAATGCCGGCGGTGGACGGTCCCATCATCTGATGACAGGTGACGCAGGTGACCCCCCGCGATTCATGCGTGCTGCCTTTCCAGAACATGCGCATTCCCTTTTCATGGCACTGCAGGCACTGGCCGTTCTGTTCTGAAGAGGAGAGGTTGGAATGCTTGCCGAAGCGCAGGATTCGATCGGTGGCCGGAACGACGGCCACATCGTGGTTGCCATTGCCCCCTCCGTTGCCCCCGTTCGTTTCGCCGGCCACCTTGACGGGTGGCGCGCTGCCCTGGGCCTTCGCCTCCCGGTATATGACGTGGGCTCGGGCCGGTCCATGGCAGTTCTCGCACCCCCTGGCCTCCAGAGGCGTTCTGGGCGCGGTGAAGAACACCCGGCCCATGCGCGTGTGCTTGAACTGCTCGAACCGGTTGGCATGGCACTTCTGGCAGGCTTCGCTTCCGGCGTAGTCGGATTCGGACTGCACCGCGACGGGCGATGATGGTCGCTGTGCCGGCGCTGTCATGCCGAACCACATGCCCAAGCTCAACAGCACGATCACTCGCTTCATGGCTCTCTCCTAGCCTTCGGAGGTGCGCATAACTTCAAGCGCGTGTATGCACGCCAACGTCCGTTCGGAGCGG
Organism: uncultured Acidobacteriota bacterium; assembly: GCA_964410045.1. Classification (GTDB taxonomy): domain Bacteria; phylum Acidobacteriota; class Terriglobia; order JAJPHL01; family JAJPHL01; genus CAYPHP01. Next base: position 1,312 of record CAYPHP010000063.1, read on the forward strand.
CGGCCAGCGAAGACCCCGCTGCTGATGCAACAAGCGTTTAGCGGAGCAGCCCAGAGCAAGGGCCGTCAGAAAATCGGACACCGTGCGGGAATCGGGCGGGCGCTATTTCTGAGGCTCGATACCATTCATGCTGGCGCGGGATGCCGGAGATTCGTTCAGAAAGGCCAGAACTGCTC
>CAYPHP010000063.1:1497-5117 GCA_964410045.1 uncultured Acidobacteriota bacterium
GAGTCTAAGAGTGTTGGCCAGGCGAAGCCCATTCGTTGCGTGAGGGTGTGCATCTTCGTCCCGTGCTGCCAGAGGGTCGCTCCGAGGACTACCGAAGTGAAGTGTTTGCCGCGCCCGCGAAGTGCCGGAGCCATCTCGGTTCCTGACGCTTGGCGTCCATGACAGCGAGCGCAGCCCCGCCATTCAAACAGGCTTTGCCCGACGAGCGGAGAGCCGGATGGATCGGTGTAGTGCAGGCTGTATAGAAAGGCAATCACGTTGGCCATCTCCTGGCCCTGAAATCGGGGCCGCGGAATCCCTGCTTTCTGAGCAGCCTCGAACATTTCCGGAGAATGATTCCACATCGCTGCGGCAAACTGATTGTAGGTCGGCGGCAGACGGCGACCCGGCCCCAGGTCCGGCCCGATTCGGTCATTGGCTCCGTCCAAAGAATGACAGGCCGTGCAGGACTTGTTTTGGAAAACTTGCCAGCCCAAGCCCGGATCGGCGGGGGCTACGGCATTGGATGACTGACCGCCCCCACGCTCCTGGACATAGGCCACTAAGTCGTTGATCTCGGTGCCGGCAAACCGAGGCCATGAGCGTCCCAGACGCTCGGATGACTCCTGCATGGCCCGCGCATGGTTCCACATAGCTTGCGGCCAGGCCAGTGTCTGAGTGTCTTGTCTTCGGAGCCAAAGGTTGGGAGCCCGGGGGTCGCGGCTCCGTTCGTGGCACTCGTGGCATCCTTTTTCCTCGAAGACGACGCGTCCCTTCGGAGCATCTCCTGGAGCATCCACGAATCGAGCCAAGTACAGGTAGGTGAACAGATGGGCCATTTCCTCCTGGCTGAGGGAAGGATATTGCAGCTTTTCGGTAGTGATCCTCGCCCACATTTTGGGGGCGTGGTTCCACATCGCCGTGACCAAACGGGGCAAGCTGTTCTCCCGCTCGCCGCGTCCCAGGTCAGGACCAGTTTGCCCGCCAGCGCCATTCACTTGGTGACAGCGGACGCACCCCTTGGTCTCAAACAGACGTCGCCCTTCCATTGGCGTTCCACTCAAGTGGCTGGTCCACTGGTCGGTGGTGTAGCGGTGACGCCAGACAAGAATGGCCGACAGAAGCAGAAAGGCCGCTGCCGCTGTGAGGCTCCACGTTATGAGCTGACGCCGCACATTAACTCCGATATCTGACGCTGCACGCCGAAGGCCAAACACCTGACGGCCCGGAAATGCATCGCATACGCCCAAACCCCCTACTTGAAGCCCGTCCCAGCCACGAAGGCAGAGGCGCGCTCCCTCCGGCAATGTCCGACAATCGTACGATCTCGGGGCGGTTCAAGGACGGCTCTCGCTGACTCGGGGCAGCGCGGCGAATTCGCGCATCTTTCGATACAACGTATCGCGGGAAATCCCCAGCATGGTGGCCGCCCTGGTCCGGTTGCCTTCGCAGACGCGCAAGGCCCGCTCGATGGCCAGGCGTTCTGTTTCGTCCAGGGACAGTGGGTGGCCAGTGCCCGCGCCATCGGCGGGAGCCCCTCTTTGATTGAGCAGAGGCTTCAGATCTTTCTCCGAGATCGATTGAGGGTCGTCGCTGGAGAGAGCTGCGGCGCTTTCCAGGAGGCTCTCCAATTCCCTGACGTTGCCCGGGAAGGAGTAATTCACCAACAACTCGATTCCCGAACGGCCCAGGCTGATCGTCCGTCCGTAGCGGCGGCTCAGCAGTCCGGCGAAGTGGCGGGCCAGCACCAGAACGTCTTCGCGGCGCTTCCTCAGTGGGGGCACCTCCAGGACCACGGTGGCGATTCGGAAATACAAGTCCTCGCGCATCTGTTCATCACGCAAGGCCTGCAGCGTGCGGTTGGTGGCTGCAATCACCCGCACATCTACCCGGACCGTCTTGGTGCCGCCCACTGGCCGCAACTCTCCGTCCTGCAGGGTGCGCAGCAGTTTGACCTGGGCGTCCTTAGGCATTTCTCCAATCTCGTCCAGAAAGATCGTGCCCCCTTGAGCCGAGAGAAACAGGCCTGGAGCGTCGGCGTGGGCGCCGGTGAAGGCGCCACGGCGGACACCGAACATTTCGCTCTCCACCAGTTCCCTTGGTAGCGCTCCGCAGTTGACCGGCACAAAAGGCCGGGAGCAACGAGGACTGGCGGCATGGATCGCCCTCGCCAGCAGTTCCTTGCCCGTACCGGTTTCCCCCAGCAGCAGCAACGAGGCGTCGCTGGCCGCAACGTGCCGGGCGCGCTCCACCACTCCCTGCATGGCCGGCGAAACGTAAACCAGGTTTGTGAACGACCAGCAACTCGCCATGTCGGCCTCTAACTGGGCTACCTGCTGGCGCAGTTCGAACACCTCCATCAGCCGGCCGATCTTCTTGCGGACGGTCTCCTGATCGAAGGGTTTGGTCAGGTAGTCTTCCGCACCTCGCTTGATCGCCTCGACCGCGGTCTCGATGGTCCCGTAGCCGGTCATGATGATCACCGCCAGTTCCGGGTTGCGCTGGCGCAACTGCTCCATCAAAGTGATCCCGTCGGTGAGTGGCATCAACAAGTCGATCAGCGCGACGCAGAAATTCCCGGCCTGCTCTTGCACGGCCAGCGCTTCTTGCGCCGAGAGCACGGCCTGGGCGCGATAGCCTTCTGCCAGCAGGAAGTCCTTCAAGGTAAACGCCAGTTCGGCATCGTCGTCGACCACCAGAATGCAGCATTCCCTCTTGGTCTCAACGTCGTTCATCGGTGTGCCTCTGCCTTCTCGGGAAGCCGCGGCAGACGCACCGTCACCGTGGTGCCCGCCCCCGCTGTGCTCTCCAGTTCGATCGAGCCCCCGTGCTCGGTGACGATGTTTCGGGCGATGGGCAGGCCCAGCCCGGTTCCCTTGCCAGACTCCTTGGTGGTGTAGAAAGGCTCGAAGATCCGCTCCCGAACCGATGGAGGGATTCCGCACCCCGAGTCGCAAACCCGCAACTCGAGGCCTCCTGCCGTTCGGTGGGACTGGACCTTGATCGCGCCGCCAGGCTCGATGGCGTCCACCGCGTTGCTCAGCAGAATCGAAAAGAGCGCTTCCAACTGGGAGCGATCCGCAAGCACCATGTCGCCGTTCGCTTCCGCAAGATCCAGCACTGTCTCAGCCTTCTTGTTACGCAGGGTGGGCTCGAAAAAGTTGACCACCGACTCCATGATCCGAACCGGCGATTCGGGCCGCCTTTCGATGGGCGCGCGTCGACTGAAGTCCAGTAGTCGCCGCACGAAGTTTCGACAAGTGCGGATACCGGATTCCAGGCTAGCGAGGTCCGTTGTCAGGGCCGCCGACTCCGGCCGTCCCTGGATCATCTGCAGGCGCAGCAGCATCGCAGCCAACGGTGTGTTGAGATGATGGGCTGTGCCAGCCGCCATACTGCCCATGGAGGTGAGCTTTTCCACTTCAAGCCAAGTCTGCCGCAGGCGGACTTTCTCCCGAATGTCTGTGGTCACTTCGAGGAAATAGTTCGCATCCGTTTCCCGATAAGGGAGCAAGCTCAACTGCACCTCAAAGGGATCACCCTGCTTGCCGCGCCGCTTGATCTCAACGTCCAGAATCGGCTCAACGGCGGCGACTTTGTATAGAAACAACCGCAGCTCAACAAAATAGCCATTCGGGACA
>CAYPHP010000063.1:5127-11533 GCA_964410045.1 uncultured Acidobacteriota bacterium
TGCCGATCACCTCCTCCTTGCTGAATCCGTAGAGTCTTTCGGCCGTGGCGTTCCACTCGATGATTCTCAGGTCGCGATTATACAGAGCGACCGCGCCCGGCGAAGCTTCCAGCAACCCGCGATACCGTTCGTGAGAACGACGCAGTTCCTCCTCACCCCGTCGCCGGAGCCGGAGCACGAACCAGGCCGCCCAAACCGCCAAAACCAGGGAGGCTCCCATGCCCCGGGTGATGTAGAGGTAATGGAGCGTGACGTAGTCGACGTCGCGGAAGAACCGGTGTTCCACCAGCTCCCACAGTGCAAAGATCAAGGACAGGAGGGTGATCAGGGACAGCAGCAACGTGCCCCACAGCCACCGGGGTTCTTCATGTTGCCGAACACCCATACCGTCGGCTCCCCTTTGACGCGGACCCCAACCTTCGAGATTCGTCTACGCACGAGGCTTGCCAATTGGCGACAGGAGAGACCCGCACCAGCTCTACTTAGAATCAGTGAGTTACAGAGGGTGTCGGGGTCGAAGTGGGTCTTCTGACGCAGTATTGGCGGATTTTTCTACACTCAGATCGCCGCACAAGCCCTCCAAGCAGAGGTCTACAACTTCCCGCCGATGTGCTTCCCCTGGTCAGGTCGGGCGGGGCGAGGTCGGCGGCGGGGCCGGTTCGACGTGCACGAGCACATCAGCTATCCAGGGTAACCGCTCCCGAAGATGGAAGCGAACCCGGGTGGCAATGTCGTGCGAATCGCGGACAGTCAGGTCCGGATCCACTTCGAGGTGTAAATCCACGTGATACTGCAAGCCGGTATTTCTGGCGAAGCACTTCTCAATTCCAATCACACCGGGCACCGTCTGAGCGCAGGCCCGGATCTCGGAAATGAGCTGACGGTCAGGCATGGTGTCGGTCAGCCGCGTTACCGTATCCTTCGTCACGCGGAGACCCGTGAAGATGACGATCAGACCGACTGCGGCTCCACCGTAGTGGTCGGCAGCGAGGAAGCGTGCCGGATCATGGAGCGTCAAGCCTAGCGCCGTCAGAGCAGCGACTCCCGAAAGAATGTCGACTGTGTCGTTCCACGCATCAGCGATCAGAGCGGAGCTGCCGATGCTTCTCCCATAGTGGAACTTGATGAACGACAGTCCAGCCTTCGCCGCGATTGACACCAACAAGGGCCAGACACCATAGGCGGCTGGCGCGGCGTGAACTGCGGTGACCGCTTGAAGAGAGTAGATCGATATGCCGATGCCGCTGAATACCAAGATTAGGCCCACGGCCAGCCCCGTCAGGGTTTCGAAACGTCCATGGCCATAAGGGTGGTCGTGGTCGGGCGGGCGCGCCGCGATCAGAAACCCAAACAGGACGATTCCAGACGCGGCTACATCGCCAGCCGACTCTAGTCCGTCCGCTAACACGGACGTGGATTGTCCGATGACGCCGACGACGATCTTGAGGACGGCCAACAGGCCACTTACAACCATGCCCGCCAAGGCCACACGTCTACCGATCTCGACGGCTTTCATTGTGCTTAGATCATACAGTCAGCACGTGGCCGCTTCACCATTGAAGATCATGGAGATAGAGCGCCGGATTGCAGAGTTAGAAACGACATTTCTTGGTCAAAATATTTAATCGGCTCCCGACCGGTCCCGCGGTCCGTCTTCAAATCCGCTCCGTCAAGCGGTCGAGAACGCGTAAGGCTATCGACGATCGGCTAGCAGCCAGCTTGAGAAGGACGAGCGAAACAGTCTGGAGAAGCGACCCGCAGTATGTCGAGGTAGCCGTCGTGACGTCCCACAGTTCTTGAGAGTTGTGCGCGGTCGATCAAATGTCTACAGGTGGTTCTCTCGGGAAACGGTCTGTCGCAAGCTGTTCGAAACTACTGAACAGGCCGTCGCGCAGAGGAACCTGTGTCACATCCAACCGGGGGGCTCCCTTCCGTTTGCGCCGCTCCCCGCAGGACCAAGGCAGTAACCGAGCGCGCCGGGAAAGTGTAGGTGAAACAGTTTCCAGAAACCGGCAGCGCGGAGCTAGTGACTTGAACTTCCCCCGGCGCTCCCTGGTAGAAGCGGGCGTCCGGAATGGCTTCGGTTTGGCGGCTCCAACTTTCCGGCAAGGAAGTGCCGGTGTTCGCATCCACGCCGGTCCCGGTCAAACTCCAAACCGTGCCTTCCCCGCTGGCTTGGAACCCAGTGAGATTGATCGAAGTTTCGATGTCGCGGTCGAAGTGCTTGTTGATCACAATCACATACAAAGTGTTCCGGGCCTCATCGGTGCTGGAGACCACTTCCAAGTAGGGAGCGTTCGGCACCCCGTCCACCCAGCCCACAGAACGGGTGTCAAAGGTCGGAGTGGAGACCTCGCTGGCTACGAGCAGCGGGCCGAAGTGCTGGGTGAACATCTGATAGGCATAGTAGGGAGCCTTGGGAATATAGCGTTGATTCCGATCGCCGATCCAGCCCTGGGCCGAGCGGTCCAGGAGCTTGAATCCACCCGCCAGTTCCACACGAGGCTCTTCCAACAGCACCTTCATGACGCTGGCGACATAGAGACCCGAAGCCAGAGTCTTGACATGATCGACCAGGCGGCTCTGCGGGCTGGTCTGAAAGAACGGACCCCACTCGGTTACTCCGATACGAATCTGCGGCGCCCGGGCGCCACCCAGAGCGTCAATTTTGGCCGACAAGGTTCGCAGGGCGTTGCGAATGGAAACGGGAGCGCCCAGCATCGAAGCGTAGATCGTTCGCACATCGAGTCCATCGTCGTAGTCAATGACGGGAGCGAAGGCGTTGTGAACCGAGACGAAGTCCATCTCGCTGGCGGTACCGCGAAGCACCACATCGGTCCAGGTGGGATGCAGGTGGCCGACGCTGACATAGGAATTGAAATCGAGATCGGCACCCAACTTGATGTGGGGATCGGCCGCGCGCATGGCAGCCGCAAACTTCAGGAAGGTCTCGACGTAACTCTCCGGTGTCCAGACTGGCGCCGTCGGGTCAAAGGCGTAGTCCAGATAGAGCTCGTTGCCGATCTCCCAGTACTCGACGCGGCGTTCACCGTTGTTGACGTATTGCACCCAGGCGGCAGCCTCGTCCGCTGTGCTGGTGTGCGCGTTGACGGTGATGAGCCCTTGGCCGTTCAGCTTCTCCATGAACGCCATGTATTCATCGGTACCGAAGCCGTTCGCTGAGAGCGGTCCAAAAGGGGCGCTGACAACCACGGGCCGATCTTGCTGCGGCCCGATTCCGTTCCTCCAGTTGTAATAGTTGGCGAACAAGCCGCCCGGATAGCGCCACAACTTCGAATTCGATTCGGAAGCCAGTTGCATCACGGTGGGATCCAGACGCTGGTTCTTTTCATCCCAAGTGTCCTGGCCGTTGTACAACCACTCCAGGTTCATTCCGAATAGCGTGCTGGGGATTTGGCGGACGATGCTCTCGGCGTGTATAGTGGCAGACGCCTGGAGCGGGGGACCGGGATCGTACTGACCGGTGGTCCAGTTGTTCGCCTCCTGGAGGCTGACCATGACGTCGTCGAAACCAGCAACACCGGAGGTGCCCGAGACGAAGCAGATCAGGGCCAGGTAGTTAGCGTCCGGAGGCACAAAGACGACGTCCCGGCGAAACACGTATCCGTCGGTGGCTTCCTGACGAAGCTGGCGATAAGACGCCCGGGTGGGCGCCTTGGCGATCAACTGGATGACCGCCGTGGCGTCGCCCTTCACACGTATCCAGCCGGAGAAATAGACAAACTTGCCTCGCAGGGGCACGACGTCGATGGGTTGGCCGATCCCGAAGTCGTCGTGGTTCAATGCATTAGGAGCTAACACCAAGCCATACTTGCCGGAATGGGCGGCGCTCTCCGCACGCACCATATTGCCTTTGGCCAAGGTGCTTAGGTCGAGTGCCCACCCCGTGGTTACAGGCACCTCGAATCCGCTGTTCTGTATCAGATTGTCGGGACTCTGCGCTGCGAGCCCAAAGGGGATCAAAGCCCCTATCAGAGCACAAATTAACGTCGAGCCTAGACAAGCCCTCATCCAATACCCGACAGGGACAAAATCCCCTGCTTCGCTTTCCGACGGCGAACCCTTCTTAACCACCTTAATTGGCCCGACTTCGAGATGTCAAGGGAACTGTGGTCCTAGTACCTTTCGGGGCCTTTTGTCGGCCCATAACGCCATGTCTGATCAATAAGATACGGCGCTGCACGCCATGCTCCAAAGGGGCGTGTTTTCGGCCCACGCTCTCCCGAGGCAATCGCCCCGCCAGCCTGCGTGAAAGTTCTGATATAACGAATGCAATGCCCAAGCCACGTCTGCGAACCGCCCTGATCGGAACGGGCCGGATTTCCCAAGAACATTTGGCGTGCCTCAAGCAGATTCCGACCGTGGAGGTAGCCGCGGTCTGCGACCGATATGCGTCGTTGGCGGAGATGACTGCGGAGCGCTTCGCCATCCCTGCTTGGTTCAGCGATCACCGCCGGATGCTGGCCGAGGTGCGGCCGGACGTGGTCCACGTGACCACGCCACCGCTGACCCACTTCAGCTTGGCCATGGATGCGTTGGAGGCGGGCTGCCACGTGTTGGTGGAAAAGCCGATTACGCCATCGCCAGAGGAATTTCTGGCACTGAAGGCCCGTTCGGAAGAGCGCGGATTGGTGCTGATGGAGGACCATAACTTCTTGTTCAATGAGCCCACCCAGAGGATTCTCGAATTGGTTCGATCCGGCGACTTCGGGGAGGTTTCTCACACCGACGTTTTTTACTGTGCCGCCATTCTGGGACCCGGCAGCCCGTTTACCGATCCCGACGCTCCGCATGGGAGCCTGGCGTTGCGAGGCGGCGCGATCTCCGATTTCCTTCCCCACTTCTCTTATCTGGCCCATGCTTTCGCAGGACCGCACCGAACGGTCCGAACTCTTTGGCGGAAGCGCGATGCCGGCGCGGGAATCCCATGCGATGAGTTTCGGGCCTTGGTGGACGGCGAACGCGGCACCGCCACGCTCAGCTTCAGCGCGCACGCCCAGCCCAATTCGATTTGGGTTCGCGTGTACGGCTCCAAAATGCAGGCTGAGGCTAACCTGATGGAACCGCGGCTGAACCTGGACTGCTTGCGACCAATCCCCGCGGGCTTACTGCCCTTCCGGAACGGCATTCAAGAAGCTTGGGATGTGGCTCGGGCCGCGTTCCGCGGGTTCTGGTGGCGGCTGGCGGCGCGCCCGATCTCGAATCACGGGATGTGGGAGTTGTTGAGGCGCTTTTACGCTGCCCTGCACACTGGAGGAGCGCCCCCCGTATCCATGGCCGAGATGGAAGCCACCAGCCGGTTGGTGCACGACCTGACGGAAGAAGGGTTTAAGTTTTGAGGACTTTGGTCACCGGGGCCAGCGGTTTCTTGGGACGTGCCGTGGTCCAGGCGCTTCTGGCTCGTGGCCACGTCGTGCGTACCCTTGTCCGGCCCTCGACTCAGGTGCAGGCTCTGGGCTGGCCCGCGGAGGTGGAGATCTTTCGGGGCGATTTGCGAGTCCATCGGGATCTGACCCCGGCCTTCGACAATATCGACGTTCTGGTGCATCTGGCGGGAGTGGTGGTCGGTGACGATGCCGCCCATTTTGCAACGACCATCGGCGGCACCGAGCGGCTATTAGAAGCGATGAGCCGCTCGCGGACACACCGGATCATATTGGCCAGCAGTTTATCCGTCTACGACTGGCGAGGTGGGTCCACGCTGGACGAGACGACTCCTGAGGCGCCGAAGCTTTACGAGGCTGGAGCCTACGCCATTGCCAAGACCTGGCAAGAACGCTTGAGCCGCCGCATGAGTCGGGCGCATGGGTGGGATCTGACGGTCCTGCGCCCGGGCGTCATTTGGGGTCCTGGCCGTGTGAATCTGCCCATCGTGGGACCGACGGTGGGTTCCCTTCAGGTCATCATCGGCCTTGGACGGCGGCTTCCGCTAACCTACGTCGAGAACTGCGCCGACGCGTTTGTCCGGGCCATGGAAGATCCCAAGGCCGCCGGCGAGGTCTTCAACATCGTGGATGATGAGGGAACTCCGGCCTGGAGTTTTGCCGGTGAGATCCTGAAGAGCACGGGAACCGCGGGAAGGCGCTTCGTGGTTCCTTATGCCGCTTTCTGGATCAGCGCGATGGCCGCCACTGCTGTCAGCCGGTTGATGTTTAAGGGCCGTGGCAAGCTGCCCAGCTTGCTGATGCCCAGCCGTCTGGCGTTTTTCCGGCCGATGCGTTTCAGCAATCGGAAGCTGCGCGATCAACTCGCGTGGCGCCCGCCTTGGACCTTTGCGCAGGCCCTGGGGCGCACCTTCCGGCTAAAGCAAGAGGCATCGGTACCGAATGCTGCCGGCCAGCAATAGTCCCAGCGAGACGGCATCCCTGGGCAGGTAAAGCAATAC
>CAYPHP010000064.1:0-4905 GCA_964410045.1 uncultured Acidobacteriota bacterium
TCGACTCGATGGCCTCCTCCTTGGACTTCAGGTCGAAGATGGCAAAGCCGCCGATCAGTTCCTTGGCTTCGGCGTACGGACCGTCGGTGACGGTAGCCCTTCCGTTGGCATACTTCACGATCGCGCCGTTAGCGATCGGATAGAGGCCGCCGTTCCAGACGAATGTGCCGGCCTTCTTCGATTCGGCAATGTCCTTCTCAATGGCGGCGAACTTCTGTGGGTCGGGCGGGCCGGCGTTGGCGGCGTCGGGGGTGTACATCATCATAAAGCGCATGGGGTTCTTCTCCGTTCGTGATTTTGAAAGCAGAGCCCAGATCTCTTGGCTCTACTATACCGTCGAACGAGGGGAGGCGAAATCGACAAGCCCGGGAACTAATCCGCGCGCAGAGCTTGAATGGCGTCGACCCGTGCGGCGCGCGCGGCCGGCAGCATGGAGGCGATCACCGCGGCGGCGAGCAGCACCGCGGCCGACGCCGCCACCAGCCACGCTCCAGGCATCTCCACATTTCGCAAGTCGGCGAAGTAGCTGCCGCCCACACGCAACAGCGCCATCCCGCCGGCGGCGCCGGCCATCACACCGGCCGCGGCCATCAAGGCGCCTTGCGCGATCACGCCGGTCAACAGATGGTGAGGCTGTGCGCCCATGGCCAAGCGGATTCCGAACTCACGGGTTCGCGCGCTCACAGAAAACGCCAGCACGCCGGCCACGCCGACCACTGCAATCGCCAGCGCGACTCCGGCGAAGACGCCGAACACCAAGGTGTTTAGACGATCCGGCGCCAGCACTTCGGCGCGGACGTCTTCGAGCGTCGCGGCACGCGCCACCACCTGGTCGGCGGAAAGCTCACGGATCAGTTTGGTGATCGGTTGCACCAGCGAGTAAGGGTCGCCGTGAGTGTGGACGAACAAGCGGCCGACGCGCGCTTGCTGGGTAAAGGGATGGTAAATGGTCAGTATCGGACCGGGCACCAGGTTTTCATCGTCGAGATCTCGGACCACGCCCACCACGCGCATCGGCGCCATGCTTACGTTGATGAACTTCATCACCGGGTCGCTCCAATTCACGCGGCGGTTGACGGCGTCGCCGTTGGGGAACATACGCTGCGCCAGCGTCTGGCTGACCATCACCACGGCCTCGCCATCGCGGCGGTCGGAGTCGTTGAAGTCACGTCCGGCGATCAGGGGAACGCCCAACGCGGCGAAGAATCCGGGTGAAATGATGCGGAATTGCGCGCGCGGATCTTCTTCACCGTCGGCGCGGACGTGGCCGTCGGCGGAGAAGGAGAAGCCGGGGCCGAAGGACCGCGCGTCCCGCCAAGGAACCTGAGTGCCCACGGCCACTCGGTCGACGCCCGGCAACTCGCCGACCCGCCGGATGGTTTCCTGATAGAAAGCGATCGTCTGCTCCGGGGTGCGTCCGAAAGACTGCGTCGGCACGTTCAAGGTCAGCACGCGGCGGGTGTCCATACCGGTCTGCGCGGCTTGCAGCACCAGCAGGGTTCTCAAGAGCATTCCCGCGCCGGCCAGCAGCACGAATGACGCGGCGATCTGGGTGACTGCGAAGATCCGCAGACGGCGGTTGGTGTCGCCGGTAATCCGCACGCTGCCGCTCGATAGATTGATCCCGTGCGAGGCCCCGACGGACGGAAGGCGCGGAACAAACGCCAGCAGGACGGCGGCGATGACCGCCAGCGCCGCGCCGACCCAGAGCATGCTGGAATCCACAGTCAGGTCCAGCGCGCGGACCGAGAAGCGTGAAGCGTAGCGGGCCAGGACCGCGACCATGGGCCGCGCGCCGAGCACTCCGAGCGCCGCGCCCGCTCCGCACAACAGCAGGCTTTCGGCAAGCAGCGTCCGGCGCAACGCGGCGGAACTTGCGCCTAGCGCGGCGCGGATGGCCAGTTCCCCTTCGCGGCGCACGGTGCGCGCCAGAATCAGGTTGGCCACGTTGGAGCAGGCGATGATGAACACCAAGCCCGACGCCGCCAGCAGCACCAGCAGCACGGTCCGCGCCTTGGCGGTGATCTGGTCGCGCAGCAGGACCGCGTCGATGCTCACTTGCGCTTTCGGCGAATATGCCTCCGGATGCTCGCGCATCATCGCCGTGTGGACCGCGCGCAACTGCGCCCGCGCCGCCTCCACGCTCACGCCGGGGGCCAGCCGCCCGAACAGCTCGGTCATGCGGTGGACGCGGCCCTGGACCATGGTCGCCGAGAGATGATGCGGACTGGTGACCACGTTGGCGATGATCTCGGTTTCCGCCGGGTATGGCACCGAGGGTTCGAGCACGCCAATCACGGTAGCCGAACGCGAGCCCAGCCGGACGGTCTTGCCGATCACTGCGGGATCGCTCTTCAGCGTTTCGGTCCAGAAGCGATGGGTGAGCACCACGGCGCCCTCGGCCTTCGGGCCGTCGTCGCGCATGTCCAGAAGGCGGCCGAGCACCGGCTTCAGGCCCATCACCTCGAAATACGTGCCGCCTACCACGCCGGCGCGAACCTCGCGCGGCTCACCCAGGCCGACCATGGTGAAGCCGATCGTCGAAAAGTCGCCGATCGCTGTAAGCGTGGTGACCCGCGCGCGCAGGTCCTCAATCTCCGGCACGGAGAACGCCGCGTTCTCCATGTTCAGGCCGGGAGCGCTCTGCCGGATGTAGATCAGCCGGTCCTCGTCGCGGTTGACGAGTGGACGCAGGAGCACGCCGCGCACCAGCGTGAAGATCGCCGCGTTGGCGCCAATGCCCAGCGCCAGTGTCAGCACCACGGTGATGGTCAGTCCCTTGGCGCGCCCTAGCGAGCGCAGCGCGAACCGGATGTCGCCCAGAAATTCCATTGCGTCTCCCCTATGATCTACTTATACATCGGTCGGGATTTCTTTAAGTCCACTATAACGTCGAACGAAGAGCGTCGAAATCGACATGACCGCTCTCTTACGGTCGCGGATCGTTCTTTTTCTTGATCGTCTCGGCGGCCTGGTCCATGGCCTGCTTGGCGGGCGCGAAGTCCGGACGGAGCTGTAGCGCCGCGCGAAACTCGCCGTAAGCAGCTTCCGGCGAGTTCAGGCGCGAGTAGCTGATTCCCAGGTTGTAGTGGGCAATGTAGATGTTGGGATACTTTTGACCGACACGCAGGGCGCCCTGAAATGTCTCGACGGCCTTGGCCCATTGCTGCGAGTCGTTGTAGCAGACCCCCAGATTGATATAGGCCTCGGTGTAAAGCGGGCGCGCGGCGATGGCCTTCTGAAGCAACTCGGTGGCCGCTGGATAGTTCTTCTCCTTGTGCATGCGGATCAGGGCCAGCGCCGTCAGCGACTCGGCGTAGTCCGGCCGGATGGACAGGGCTTTCTGGTGCGCGTCAATCGCGCCGGGAATGTCGCCGAGGGATTCCAGCGCCAGACCCAGGTTCATCCAGGCCTCGAAATAGTTGGGCTTCATCTGGACGGTCTTGCGCAACGCGGCCACCGCTTCTTCCTTCTTGCCCATCTGCGCCAGGGCGTTGCCCAGGTTGTTGTGGAAGAGCGCGACCTCCGGTTGCAGGGCGATGGCCTTGTGATACATCTCGATGGCCTCGGGAAACCGCCCGCGCTGGTAATAGAACCAGCCGAGGTTGCCGACCAGCGTTCCGGACCGCGGCGATTGTTTCGCACTGATGGAGAACAGGCGGATGTCGTCTCTCCAGTCGGGATTGCGGATCACCGTACCGTAACTGCCCGCAACGAGGCACACGGCGCAAAGCGCCCAGGCCGCTTGCTTCTGGCGCTGCCACAACCAGGTCCAGAGCACGGCGACGAGATACAAAAATCCCACCGACGGCAGATACAGGTAGCGCTCGGTAAAGACGTTCTCGCCGACGCCGGTCAGGTTCATGACCGGAGCGAGCGGGGCCAGGGTCCAGAAAGCGCCGAAGGCCACGACGGGATGCGGACGCCAGCGCGGGAGACGCTCGCCCAATTCGGGCGCGCCGGCGACCCATAGCGCGAACGCCGCCAGGCAGGCGATCAGCGCGGCGACGAACTCCCCGCTGATTTGCCGCGTGGGATCGAACAGATGGTAGTAATTCAGATTGACCGGCGCTACAAGTTTGCCGAGGTACTCGCCGAGCGTGACCACGGCGCTCAGGAAGTACTCCTTGGGCGTGAGATGGTAGTAGAAGTTTTGCGCCGGGGCGAAGCCGCCCAGCGCGCGGATGCGCAGCGCCGCATAGACCGCGAAGCTGGCCAGCATCGCGGCGTAGAGGAAGCGATTGCTCCACAGCAGTTGCCCGAGCGGACGCCGCCGGTAGAGCCACTCGTAAGCGACGAACAGCGCCAGCATCATCACTCCGGTTTCCTTGGTCATCAGGCACAGGAAATAGATTCCGGCGTGGACCGCCACGCGCCAGCCTCGCGCAACGCCGTCGTCGCGATCGAAGAGCAGCAGAGCCATCAGCATCAGCAGCGTGATCAGCACGTCGGGCAGCACGGCCACCCACACCACCGCCTCGGTATGGATCGGATGCACGGCGAACAACGCGGCAGCAACCCAAGCCGCGGCGCCGTTTCCTTGCAGCAGGCGACGCCCCAGCAGAAATACCAGCACGGTGTTGGCCACGTGGATCGCCACCATCACCGCGTGAAAAGTGAAGGCGTCGAAGGTTTTGTTCTGCAGATAGTAGAGCGCCATGTACAACATCATCTGGAACGGGCGGTAGTAGTTGGTGATCTCCGCGCCGGAAAACGCCCAGACGTTGGTGCTCATGATCACCGGCAGATAACGCCAGTCGGTGACCAGGGGATTGTTCAGAAGCTGGAAATTGTCGTCGGAGACGAATCCGTTCGAGAGGCTGTTGGCGTAGACCGCGAACGCCAGCGCCGCCGCCGACCCGGCCAGCCCCACGTTGGTCCAGGAACTTCGTGGCGCCGCCGCCG
>CAYPHP010000064.1:4920-11519 GCA_964410045.1 uncultured Acidobacteriota bacterium
AGCCTTGCGTTTCACCAAACCGATTTTGTCACACAGACGCTACGGCAAGTAGTAACGCATCGACAGCATGAAGATGTTTTCCTTACCGCCGGGGCGCAGTCCGTTCTGTCCGGACCACAGGTCACGGCGGGTGTAGGAGTAGCTGGCGCCCAGCGCGGCGGTACCCTCTTTGCCTTGGTGGAAGCGATACCAGAATCCTGGTTGGATCTGCCAGACGGTGCGGTTGGCCTGCGGGCATGCCCCGGGAATCTCGTGCGTGCAAGCGGAAAGATCGTTGAGCGGCGAGCCGTATCCGATGTTGGTTCAGGCAAAGGCCACGCGGCCGAAGCTTTCCACCCCGTAGTAGCTGTAAAGGTCCCAAGCCTTCGTCGGATGAAATTCCAGGCCGGTTAAGACCTGAACCGCACGCACCGGTTTCAGATTTCCGTCGGGACCGGCGGCCACATCGGGCCCGACCGCGGAGGCGTAGCGTCCGATGCCCGATCCGGCCAGACCTTCGATCATCAGATCAAGCTTGGGATGAAGCGGAAGGATTCCGGCAGCGCCGATGCCTCCACCGAACGCACTACTGGTGACGCCGTTCAGGCGGGCACGGAAAGATCGGCCCACGCCCTTCAGCTCATAGTGACCCCAGCCCGGCTCGAAGACCAGCTTGGCGATCACGTCCGGAGCGCGCTGCGTGGAAATTCCCGGAGCACCCGGAGTGGCGCTGGTGGCAAATCCCGAGGACGGCGATTGGGCATTGGAACTGCCGCCGAAACCCAACACGCCCGCAGGCAGGACCACACCGGTGGTGCTGGTCTCCGAATTGCTGATCGCCAGGGCCGCCCAGACGCCATTGCCGAAGTCTCGTGTGACGCGCCCTTCGAACTGGCGCGCCCAGTTGTAGCCCACGGCGTACTGCGCGTCGATGGTGTAGGGGATGTACTCGGAACGGACCCGCAGGCCACGGCGATTGGTGGTCAGCAGGCTCCAACTCTGACCGGCGGTGAGGGAGAGCCCGTTGGGCAAATCCACGTTGGCCCAGAACTGGCGCAGGCGCAGGGGAAAGCTGCTGCTCTCGACGGCGGTGGCGGTGATCGACGTGCCCAGAAAATCCGCTTCCAGGAACGCCGAAAACTTGGCCTGGCCCACCACGCCGTCCGCCAGCATGCCGAAGCGCGATTGCCGGGCACTGCCACGGAACTCGCTCAGCTTGCTGTTGGCCGTACCGGCCAGCGGGAGTCCGCCAAAGACGCTGCCGGCATCGGCATTCTCGTTGTGCGCGCGGTAGATCGCGGTGGCTTCGACGAAACCGACCGGCGAAAGCTGAATGTTCTTGACCCGCAGCTTCTCCGGCCCGGTTTCAATCTGCGCCACAGCCTGAGGCGACGGCGGGGCATCGTGCACCGCCGGACCGTGTTCCGTGGCTGCGGACGTTGCCAAGGCTCGGGCCGCGGTCTGACGCAGATCTTCGAGCGCCGCGTCGAGCGCTTCGATCCGCTTCTGTTGCCGGGCCACTTGCTCGCGCAAGGCCTGAACCTCTTCAGCTAGCGAGAAACGCGGTCCAGCCTGAGCGAACCCGGTCGCCGCGTATCCGGCCGCCAGCAACCAACTAGTGACGAGCACTTTCTTCATCAATGGCCTCCGCACACTGGCTTACCGCAAAGTGCGGAGGCCGCGCAACGGAAATCCCATTCGGGAACCGGTTTCAATTCGGGCACGATCGATTAGGCGCTTCAAATCGCAACTGACACATACCAAAAGAACCGCCCCAACCGTTGTGCTCCTATGAATTGGCCAGTCTCGTGCAGTGACCCTTGCGGGACGCGACCGGCTCATACCGGCCGTCCCACGAAGGGAACAGGTTCACATGGCAGCCAGCTTGAGCACGAAAACGAATGACCCTCGGCCGGCGAGCCGAAGCGCAGGCCGCCCCTTGGCCATGCTTCTGACCAAAGCAGCCTTGCTCTCGCCGGAAGACGTAGCCAAAGCGGGAGCGCAAGCCGACTCGACTGGCCGCCCGCTTTGGGAAGTGATTCTGGATGGAAAGCTCATCAGCGAAGAGCAGTTGGCCGAAGCTATCGCCCGGTACACTGGCGTTCCCTATGTGCGGCTGGCGGTGGCCGCGATCGAGCCGCAGGCGGTCGCGCGTCTTCCCGAAGCGCTGGCCGCCAAGTTCGCCTGTATTCCGGTGAAGCTGGAAGAAAAGGCTGTAGGCCACAAGCAAGCGCTGGTCCTGGCCATGGTCAATCCCACAGACATGGAGGCGCTGCGCGATCTGGAATTCTCCACGGGCCTGGCGGTCCAGCCGGTGGTGGCCACACGCTCGGAGATCGAAGACGCGCTCGGACGGTTCTACTCCCCAGACAAATGGATGCAGGGTTTCCTGAAGAACGTCTCGGCGCTGGACGAGCTGGAGATCGTCGGCGGAGGCGAAGACATCGACGAGGAACATTCCGCTCTCGAGGCGAAAGCTCCGGCGGTGAAAGTGGTGAACCTGGTCTTGCAGCAAGGCATCAAGATCGGCGCCAGCGATATTCACATCGAGCCGGAATGGAACGAGCTGAAAGTCCGCGCCCGGCAAGGCGGCATGTTGCGGGAAATCCTCAAAGCTCCCAAGTGGCTGCATGAGCCGCTGGTGTCGCGTCTGAAGATCCTGGCCAAGCTGGACATCTCCGAGCGCCGCCGCCCGCAGGACGGCCGGATCAAGGTGGCCTTCCACGGGCAAAGCGTGGACCTGCGGCTGTCCACGCTACCCACGCACTTCGGAGAGAAGCTGGTCTTGCGGATCCTGGGATCGGCCGAGCGCGTTCCGCCGACCGCCGCCCTGGGTCTGAGCGCGGAAGATCTTGGGCATTTTCGCAAGGCCGTGGACCAGCCGCAGGGCCTGATCCTGGTTACCGGACCCACCGGCAGCGGCAAGACCACCACGCTTTATTCCGCGATCAGCGAGAAGCGCAGCCCTTCCACCAACATCATCACCGTCGAGGACCCCATCGAGTTTCAGTTGCCGGGGATCAACCAGGTGCAGGTGAACAACAAGGCCGGATTGACGTTTGCTTCCAGCCTGCGGGCGATTCTGCGCCAGGATCCCGACGTGATCCTGGTGGGCGAGATCCGCGATGAGGAAACCGCGGAGATCGCCTTCCACGCAGGGATGACCGGGCACCTGGTCTTTTCCACGCTGCACACCAACAGCACGGTGGCGACAGTGGCGCGGCTTCTGGATCTGGGCCTGGAACCGTACCTGATCGCTTCGTCGGTGAACCTGATCATGGCCCAGCGGCTGGCCCGGGCCATCTGCGCGTCCTGCAAGGAGCCTTATGAGCCGCCGGTGCATCTGCTGGAGCGCCTGAACCTGCGTCCCGGCGCGCAACCCTTCTACCACGGACGCGGCTGCGAGGATTGCGAGCAGACCGGCTACTCCGGACGCATCGGCTTGTATGAAGTTCTGCGCTTCACGCCGAAGCTCAAGCGGCTGATCAGCCAGAAGGCGCCGGAGGGCGAGATGCTGAAGGCGGCCCTGGCCGGAGGCACGCGCCTGCTGCTGGACGCCGCGCTCGAACAGGTCCGCTCCGGGCGGATCACGGTGGAGGAAGTTCTGCGGATTATTCAGATCCAGGAGGAGGAAGTCCACCTCTGCCCGCAGTGCAGCCGGTCGATCAGTCTCGATTTTCCGGTCTGCCCGTACTGTTCCTTCGTGGTTCGGCGGGTGTGCACGGCGTGCCAGCAGGAACTGAGTCCGGAGTGGCAGATTTGTCCGTACTGCCGGACGAAGGTGCCGGCGGCGGCCGTGCAAACGGCGGCGCAGCCGACCACCAAACACGCCACCGCACCGAGGATCCTGGTGGTGGATGACGATCCGGTGAGCCGGCGGCTGGCGGTCAAAGCCCTCCAGAAGCTGGATCTCCAGCCGGACATCGTCGAAGCGGTCAACGGAGCCGAGGCTCTGGCGGAGGTGGCCGCGCGGACGCCCGACCTGATCGTGCTGGACGTGATGATGCCGGGAATGAGCGGCTTTGAAGTCTGTCAGAAGCTGCGCGCGGATCTGCACACGACATTCATCCCCATCCTGATGCTGACGGCCAACACCGACGAAGACAGCCGCACGCAAGGGTTCGTCGCCGGCACCGATGATTACGTGGGCAAGCCGTTTTCCGTTCTGGAATTGCACGCCCGCGTCCGCAGGCTGCTACGGAGGACCTATGGGTTGTAGTCCGGGTGAGCCGCGCGCGTCAGCAAGCGGTGTTTTCCTGTCCGCAACCGCTCCCTTACGGTCGCGGCTCGTCCCGGAGCACGATCGTCGATGGAGTGGTACGTGAAATCGCTGGCCGCGCTTCCCGAATGCCGAACCCGCGCCGAAACGCTGTGCGCCGAACATTTGCTACAGCATTACCGGCGGACCGACCGCTGGTTCGCCGGGTTGATGGGGCTGCAATGGCTGGCGGGCATCGCCGCCGCGCTGCTCTTGACCCGGCAGGGCCTGGCGCCGGTCTGGATCGCCGCCTGGCTGGGCGGGGTGTTTGCCGCCGTGCCGGTGGGTCTGGCGCTGTTCCGGCCCGGAACCGCGCTCACGCGTCACACCGTGGCCGTAAGCCAGATCCTCTTCTCGGCGTTGTTCATCCACCTCTCGAATGGACGCGTGGAGACCCATTTCCATGTCTTCGGATCTCTGGCATTCCTGGCCGCCTACCGCGACTGGAAGGTGCTGGTGACCGCCACGGCCGTGGTCATCGCCAACCATGCCTGGCCGTTGATCGCCGCCGGAAGCGCGGCCGCAGGTCCGTGGGCGTGGCTGGAACACGGCGCTTGGGTTCTCTTCGAGAACGTGGTGCTGATCGGCTTCGCCCGGCAGAGCCGGCAGGAAATGTTCGACGCCGCTCAGCGGCAGACGGTCCTGCAAATCCTCCACGGCAGCGTGGAGCAGGAAGTGTCGGACCGCACCGCCGAGCTCCGAGCCAGCCGCGAGAGCTTGCGGGAGCAGACCGCGTTCTTCTCCGCCCTGGTGAACCGCAATCCTCTGGCCATCGTGGTGCTCGACGTGGAGGGCCGCGTCGAGACCTGCAACCCGGCATTTGAGAAAGTCTTCCGGTATGCGCGGGAGGAAGTCGCGGGAGTGCCGCTCGACGAACTCATCGCCCCGTCGGACCTGGCCGCGGAAGCCGCCGGCTTCACCCAAGTGATTTCCGGAGGGCAAGCCGTTCACGTCACCACGCGGCGCTGCCGCAAAGACGGCGTCCTGGTGGACGTGGAGCTGTTCGCCGAGCCGCTGCTGGTTGAGGGCCGCAACATCGGCGGCTTCGCCATCTACCAGGACGTCAGCGAGCGCCTGCACTCCGAGCAGCAGGTCCGCGAGGCGGAAGCCCGCTACCGCGAACTGTTCGACAACGCCAGCGACATCATTTTCACCATGGACCAGCATGGCAACTTCACGTCCATCAATCGGACGGCCGCCAGGGTCACGGGCTACAGCAAGGAAGAGGCCGCCCGGATGAACGTGACCCGGATTCTTCCGGCGCAGTTCATCCCATCGCTGATTCAGGCCAGGAGCCGATTGTTGAGCGGTCAACCCGCCGAGCCCGTGGAGGTGGCACTCCGGACCAAAGACGGAACGCTCCTCGACCTGGAGGTGCGCTCAAGCCTGGTCGGCCCGCCGGACCAGGCCACCGAAATCCAGGGCATCGCCCGGGACATCAGCGAGCGCCGGAAGGCCCAGGAAGCCTTGCGCCGCCAGGCGCTGATGTTCAACACCATCAGCGACGCGGTGGTTGCGGTCAGCGCCGGCGGCGCGATCATGGACTTCAATCCCGCCGCGGAACGGATGTACGGATACTCGCGCGAGGAAGCGCTGGGCCAGAGGATTTCCCTGCTCGATCCGCAGATGGATCCCGAGTTGCCGGCCAAGATCGTCCGCGCGCTCGAGCGTCATGGGTCATGGTCCGGCGAACTGCCTTTCCAGCGAAAGGACGGCTGGCGGGGAGTCTCCGAGACGGCGATTGTGCCCTTGCTCCTCCAGGACGGCAGGGTGGCGGAAACGCTGGGCGTCAGCCGCGACATCACCGCGCGCAAACAGGCCGAACAGCGGCAGTCCGCCGAGCATGCGGTCACCCGCATCCTGGCCGAGTCCGGATCCCTGGAGGAAGCCGCGCCGCAAGTCCTCGAAGCGGTGGTCGGCAAGATCGGCTGGACCGCGGGCAGCATCTGGGAAGTGCCGGCAGACGGCGGAGAAGCCCGCTGCCTGCATATCTGGCACCTGCCGCTGGAGCCGCTGGCCGATTATCGCCGGCGGACCCAGGAGCTTTCCTTCCCCTGCGGCTCGGGTCCGCTGGGGCAGGCCTGGGAGAAACGGGAGTCCCTCTGGATTCGCGAGATCGCCGAGTGCGCCAACTGCGCCAGTGCCGCGGTCCCCGCCCAATGCGGTCTAAAGACCGCGGTGGCCGCCCCGATCCTGGTGGACGGGCAAGTGTTCGGCATCATCGAAGTGCTGACCCTGGCACGGCTCGAGCCGGACGTGGACCTGCTGGCGACCCTGGAAGTGATTAGCGATCAGATCGGTCATTTCCTGGCCCGCAAGCGCGCCGAAGAAGCTTTAGTGAAGGCCAAGGAGACCGCCGAAG
>CAYPHP010000065.1:0-2231 GCA_964410045.1 uncultured Acidobacteriota bacterium
CGACGCCTGGCTGATCTACAAGCTGACCGGCGGGCGGGTCCACGCCACCGACGCGTCCAATGCCTCGCGGACGCTGCTCTACAACATCGCCGAACGCCATTGGGACAAGGAAATGCTGGCCATGCTTGACGTGCCGGAATCCGTGCTGCCTAAGGTGCTGAGTTCGTCGGAAGTCTACGGTGAAACGGAAGCGTCCTGGTTCGGCGCGGCGATTCCGATTGCCGGAGTGGCCGGCGATCAGCAGTCGGCGTTGTTCGGGCAGACCTGTTTTCATGCCGGCACCGCCAAGAACACCTACGGAACAGGTTGCTTCCTGCTGCTTCATACCGGCGGCAAACCGGTGGTGTCATTGCAGCGTCTGCTGAGCACGGTGGCATGCTCCGGTCCGACCGAGCATACCTTTGCGCTCGAGGGCAGTGTCTTCATGGGCGGCGCGGCGGTGCAGTGGATGCGCGACTCCTTGAAGCTGTTTCCGACGGCCGCTGACAGCGAGGCGCTGGCGACGTCGGTCGCTTCCACAGATGGAGTCTACGTCGTGCCGGCGTTCGTCGGACTCGGCGCACCGTATTGGGAACCGCGCGCGCGGGGGGCGATCCTGGGCCTCACGCGCGGATCCACGGCCGCGCACATTGCCCGGGCGACGCTCGAATCCATCTGCTATCAGACGCGCGATCTGGTCGAGGCCATGGAACGCGACTCCGGCGTGCCGCTCGAAGAGCTGCGCGTGGACGGCGGCGCGGTGGCCAACAATTTCCTGATGCAGTTCCAGGCGGATATTCTCGGGAAGCCGGTGGTGCGTCCGGCGTTTGTCGAGACCACGGCGCTCGGCGCGGCGTACCTGGCCGGGCTGGCGGTGGGCGTGTGGAAGGACACTGCGGCGCTGGAACACCTCTGGCAGCGCGAGCGGACGTTTGCGCCGGCGATGAGCGACGCGGATAGGGACAGGTTGTATGGCGGGTGGAAGGAAGCGGTTGAGAGAGTTCTCGCGCAAAGACGCTAAGGCGCAAAGCAACTACTCCGGAAGGCGGTTGACTAGGCGAGTGATGCCGTCTTTGATAAGCGGTGCGCCGAAGTTGATGAGCAGGCCCAGGCGCTTGCCCGCAAGCCGCAGGTAAGTGAGGAGTTGCTTCTTGTGCACCGGATGGACTTCTTCCACGGACTTGATTTCAATGATCACCTTGTCCTCAACAACCAGGTCCGCCCGGAAGCCAACTTCCATCTCAATCCCGTCGTAGATAACAGGAATAGCAACTTGGCAGGCAACTTACAGTCCACGCTTGCGTAGTTCGAACGCCAGAACCGTTTCATACACGGATTCCAATAGACCCGGCCCAAGCGTCGTATGGATCTTGAAAGCAGCATCCACAACCACCTTCGCGATTTCGTTTTCGGTCATTCTTTGCGCCTTAGCGTCTTTGCGCGAGAAAGAATCCGAGTACAACAGCTGCCACGAGCTTCACCACCTCCATCACCCCATACATCGCATGCATCTTCCCAAACTTGAGCACCTCCGGCGGCACAGGATCGCGCGGGACGAAGTCGATGGTCCGGCCCAGCTCTATGATCCGGAATGTTCCGCCCAGCAAGGCAACCACAATCACCAGCATCCCCAGCGCCAGAACCGTCTCCAGACGCGTGCCGGCGCGGACCATCAGGGCCAGCACCACTGCGGCCAGCAGCAACTGGATCGCATTCCAGGTCATGAAGTACAGGCGATTCAGCTCCGACGAGAGGTGGCGCAGCAGCATGCGCATGGCGTCGTGGTCGAGTGCCGTGAGCTTCGACGCGGCTTGCGGCGTGGGCCGCTCCAGAACGCGGTCCACGGTGCGGAAGTTCTGCGTGGCCACAAACGTCATGATCACGGTGCCGGTCAGCCAAACAGTGACAAGTACGAGCGCCAGGGTTCTCATTTTTTCAGGAAGCGCGCGACGCCGGCTTTGCATTCCTCGGTCATGCGCGCGATCACGTTGGCCTCGACTCCAGCTTGCAGCGCGGCCTCGAAGGTCAGAGCGTCCATGTGATAGAGCAGGTTCTTCGACAGAGTCACCGCGGACGGCGGCTTGGTCGCCAGTCGCGCCACGTAGGCTTCCACCTCGTCGTCAAACCGTTCGTCGGGGAAAACGTGATGGATCAAGCCGATCTCCTGGGCTCTCGACGCGCTGATCAAGTCGCCGCTGGTGATCAACTCGAAGGCGGCCTTCTCCGACACCGATCGGCGGAGAATGGCCATG
>CAYPHP010000065.1:2241-11479 GCA_964410045.1 uncultured Acidobacteriota bacterium
GTTGACCTCGGGATAGCCGAACTGCGCGGAGTGTTCCGCCAGCGTGATGTCGGCGGCGGTGGTCAAGCCGCAGCCGCCGGCCAGAGCGCGTCCGCGGACCGCGGCCACGATAGGGTGGGCAAGGCGGCGCATCTGCATAAACAAGTCGGCAGTGGACTGCACGTCGGCGCGTGTCTCCATCACTGTGGCGGTTTCGCTTTGCTGAAGCGCGGCAAGATCGGCGCCGGAACAGAAATCGCGGCCTTCGCCGGTCAGCAGCACCACGCGCACCGCGGCATCGTTGGCGCTGCGCGCCAGCGCGTCTTTCACTTCGGCGACCAACTCATCGTCGAGCGCGTTGCGCTTCTCCGGCCGGTTCAAGCTCAGCCGGGCGATGCCCTGATCCACTTGATAGAGAATCTTGCGGTAACCGCTCATGCCAGAACAGCCTTCAGGTCGCGCTTCAGGATCTTCCCGCTGGCTGTCTTGGGAAACTCCGGAAGGATGTGGATCTGCTTGGGAACCTTGAATCCAGCCAGACCGGCGCGGGCATGCTGCAGCAGCGTCTCTTCGGTGGCCTGCGCTCCGGGCGCCAGGGTAACCGCGGCGACCACTTTCTCGATCCAGTAAGGATCGTACAACCCCACCACTGCAACCTCGGCCACGGCGGGATGGCGGGCCAAAACTTCTTCCACTTCCTGGCTGGAGACGTTCTCGCCGCCCGACTTGATCATGTCCTTCTTGCGGTCGACGAAGTAGAGGCAGCCTTCTTCGTCGCGATAGGCCATGTCGCCGGTGTGGTGCCATCCTCCGCGGAAGAGCGCCTCAGTAGCTTCCGGATCGTCGAGATACCCGGCGGCGATCGATGGCCCGCGCAGGACAATCTCACCGGCCTCGCCGGGCGGAACGTCGCGCATCTCATCGTCTACCAGGCGCAACTCAACCGGCAGATGACTCCGTCCGATCGGATCAGGCGCGGACAGCTTGCGCCAAAGATCTTCAGGAGGACAGGCCGCGCCGAGCGCGGAAGTCTCGGTTTGCCCCCAGTAGTTCAACCAGTCGGCTTGCGGCGCCAGCTTGTGCCAACGCTCGTAGACGGTGGTGGGCAGATATTGGAAGACGATCAGCTTGCGCAGGCTGGAGAGGTCCGCAGTATCGATGCCCGGCGTTTGCTGCAACGCCACCCACAGCGTCGCGGGCAGGGATATGGTGTTGACCTTGTGCTCGACAATGGCCGCCAGAATGGATTCCGCCCTGAGATTCGGCGGTAAGAAGCCTTCGGCGCCCAGGAAGATCGCCGAGAAGGCGATCCCCAGTCCGGAGACGTGGAACATCGGCAAGCCCAGGAAGAAACGGAACTGGCGATCGAGGCCGCTGTCGGCAGTGAGCGAAAGCAGCATCATGTACCAGTTCTGATGCGTCAGGACCACGCCCTTGGGCCGCGCCGTGGTGCCGCTGGTGAACAGGATGCACGCGGTGTCCTCGCTGGCCACGTACTCTTCCACCGGCGAGCTGTCGCCGCCAGGATCAGTCAAGGGCGCGGTTAGAGTCACCTTGACCTTGGCTTTCTCCACGATGTACGCATGGTCGTCCGCGGTGCTCAATAGGTTGAGGGGCACGAAGGGCGCGCCGATCCGCGCGCAGGCGAAGAAGGCAGCCAGGTACTCCGGCGAGTTTGGACCGAGGATGGCCACCGCGTCGCCGCGACCAACGCCGCGCACCTGCAGCGACCGCGCTATTCGGTTGGCCAGCGCGTCCAGTTCGGCGTAGGTGACGTCGCGTCCCTGGCAATGGATCGCGCGCTTCTGCGGATAGCGGGCCGCGCTGCGACGCAGGGCGTCCCCAACGTTCATCCTTCGGATCAGGTTCTGCGCAATCTGCGTCATCTGTGGACTAGAGCTTGTGCTCTTTCGCGACAATCTCCTTCATGACCTCCGACGTGCCTGCGCCAATCGTGATCAGGCGCACATCGCGCCACATTCGTCCGATGGGATACTCCACGGTGTAACCGAATCCGCCGAAGATCTGCATGCAGTCATAGACCACCTTCTGCGAAAGCTCGGAGGTGAAGAGCTTGGCCATAGTGATCTCTCGCGTGCAGCGCTCGCCGCGGTTGATCAGATCTAAAGCGCGATATACCAGCCAGCGCGCCGCTTCGAGCGACGTGAGATGCTCGGCAAAACGATGCCGCCAGACCTGGAAGCTGCCCACCGGCTGGCCGAAGGCCTTGCGCTGTGTTCCGTACTCGATGGCCATCTGCAGGGCACGGTCCATCGAGCCGATCGAGTGCAGCGCCGCGGCCAAACGCTCACCCTGGAAGTTGTTCATCACGTAGTAGAAGCCCTTGTTCTTCTCACCCAGGATGTAGCGCCTGGGAATGCGGCACTCGTCGAAGAACAACTCCGCGGTGTCGGAAGCGAGGTTGCCGATCTTCTTCAGCTTCTTGCCGACGCTGAAACCTTTGGTCTTGGTGGGGAAGAGCACCAAGGAAATGCCTTTTTTGCCCTCGCCGCCGGTACGCACGGCCAGGACGATGAAGTCGGCGCGGGTGCCGTTGGTGATCCAGAGCTTCTGTCCGGAGATCACCAGGTCGCCGCCGTCTTCGCGGGCCACAGTCTTCAGGTTGGCGACGTCGGATCCGCCGCCGGGCTCGCTGATGCCTAGCGCGCCGATCGTTTCGCCGCGAATCGCGGGCGGCAGAAACTCCTGCTTCTGTTCTTCGGTGCCCAACTCGGCGATGACCGGGATGGTCAGGTCAGACTGCACCATCAGCGCCATGTTGATCGGGCCGCTCTCGGACCACGCGGTAGCTTCGAGGTATGCGGCGCTGGCCCACCAGTCCAGGCCCGCTCCGCCGTAGGCGGGATCAATGCGGATGCCGAACAACCCGAGCTCGGCGGCCTTGGTGAAGATTTCCCGAGGGAAGATGCCCGCCTCGTCCCACTCCGCAGCGTGTGGCGCGATCTCTTCCAGGCAAAAGCGCTTCACCGTCTTGCGGATCATCTCGTGCTCTTCCGTGAAGTACGGGAAGCGCACAGCGGTCTCGGGCTGACTACTGACTTGTGTGGCCATGAGTGTTCTCCACTGCCGTGATTTGAACCAACATCTGTCCCGGCATCACCACGTCGCCGGTCTTCACCAGGACCGCGTCCACCACCCCTCCGATGGCGGTCTTGATGGTCTGCTCCATCTTCATCGCTTCCAGGATCACCAGCGGATCGCCGGCCTCGACGCGCTGCCCCTCCTCGACCAGAATCCGCAGAACCTGACCCGGCATCGGCGAGTTGGCGGTCGCGTGACGTGCCGAACTCTCTGGCGGAGGATGGCGAGTCAACCGCTTCACCGTCCGGCAGTCCCGCGCCGAGCGCACATAGAATACCTCACCCACTTGCTTCACGCGAAACGTGGTTTGGACGCCGTCCAGAGTCAGGCGGATGCGCTCGGGCAGGCATTCGAGCACCTCGGCTTCGGTGCTGCGCTCTCCGGAGCGGACGGTGTAACGGTCGCGACCGTGCCGCCTCCAATGGACTTCCAACTTGCTTCCGGCAATCTCGAATGAAGTGGACGGATCGCGGAATGGATTGTTTCGAAAGCTCCGTGGAACCGACGGCAGAACTGCGCGCGACGCGCACAGTTCGGCGAAGAGTGCAGTAGCAGCGGCGAAATGGAAGTTGACTTCCTCGTCCGCAGGCGTGGCTGACGGCAGGAATTGGGTGTGGATGCGTCCGGCGCGAAACTCTTCGCTCTCCAGAACCTGGATCAGAAACTCGCGGTTCGTGGTGACGCCTTGCACGGCGAGGCGCTGGAGCGAGTCGACCAACCGGCGGCGCGCTGATTCCCGGTCGGGTCCATGGGCGATGATCTTGGCGAGCAAGGAGTCATAGGCGATTCCAATCTCCCGGCCCACTGCGATGGCAGCATCAATTCTCACGCCGTCAGGCGGATCCCAAACTTCAATGCGTCCGGTCGCCGGGAGAAAGCCATTGGCGGGATCTTCAGCGCACAGCCGCGCTTCGATGGCGTGCCCGGAGTAGCGAACCTCCTGACGTACCGGCAACGGCCGGCCTTCAGCCACGGCGATCTGCAGCGCAATCAGGTCCAGGCCGGTACACAACTCGGTCACCGGATGCTCGACCTGAATGCGCGTGTTCACCTCGATGAAGTAGAACTCGCCCGACGGCGCCAGCAGGAACTCGACGGTGCCGGCGCTCGAGTAGGCTAGGGCGTGGCCGATCTTCAACGCAGCTTCGGTGAGGCGCGCGTCGACCGGATACGACTCTTCGATCAGCTTCAGGTAGCGCCGTTGCATCGAGCAGTCGCGTTGGCCCAAGTGAATCAGGATCCCGTGCTGATCGCCGAGGATCTGGACCACGATGTGCCGTGCCTCCTCGATGTAAACCTCGCAGATCAGATCACCGCAACCAAAAGCCTTCTCCGCCTCGCGCGCAGCTTCCTCTTTGGCGATCGCCCATTCCTCGAGAGTACGCACCACGCGCATGCCACGTCCGCCGCCTCCGGCGGCAGCCTTCACCAGAATGGGGAATCCCGTCTCGGGCACCACCGGCACGCCCAGCGATTGCGCCAGCCCGCGGCCATTGTCCTTGCGCCCCATCTTGCGGATGACCTCGGGACGCGGGCCAATGAAGACGAGTCCGGCCCGTGCGCAAGCCTCCGCGAAGTCGGCATTCTCGGCGAGGAATCCGTAGCCGGGATGGATCGCCTGTGCGCCGGTTCGCTTCGCTGCGTTGATGATTTCGTCCGCGTTCAGGTACGACTCCACCTTTACCGCGGTTACGTGCGGGGCGAAACGGTGCTCGTCCGTGTACACCATCACCGGCTCGATCCCCAGCTTGCGGCAGGTGCGCGCAATCCGCACCGCGATCTCGCCACGGTTGGCGATCAGGATAGTTCTTATGGAACCACGGATGAACACGGATGAACACGGATCGGATCGGTGTTTATCGGTGTTCATCTGTGGTTACCACGAACTTTCAATGTCTGAACACTCCCCATTCCATCGTTCCTTCCGCCGGACGGTTGTAGCAGGCCGAGAGCGCGATGGCCAGGACGGTGCGCGTATCCCGCGGATCAATGATCCCGTCGTCCCACAAGCGGGCCGTCGCGAAGTAGCAATCCGATTCGCGATTGATCTGGTCTTCGAGTGCCTGACGAGCTGCTTCAAGTTGCGCTTCATCCACAGCGAGACCTTGCTTGGCGGCGGCCTCGCGCTTGATCAAGTCCATGACCCCGGAGAGTTGCTGCGCGCCCATCACCGCAATGCGGTGGTTGGGCCATGTGAACAGGAAGCGAGGCTCGTAGGCGCGACCGCACATGGCGTAATTGCCCGCTCCGTACGACCCGCCGATCATCACCGTCAGCGCCGGGACAGTGGAGTTCGACACTGCATTGATCAGCTTGGCGCCGTTGCGAATGATCCCGTCCTCTTCGTAGTCGCGGCCCACCATGAAGCCGGTGATGTTCTGCAGGAAGAGCAGGGGAATGTTCTGCTGATTGCACAGGGCGATGAACTGCGCGCCCTTGCTCGCGGACTCCGAGAGCAGCACGCCGTTGTTCGCTAGGATGCCGATGGGAAAACCGTGCAGGCGCGCGAACCCGGTCACGAGCGTCTGGCCGTATTCGGCCTTGAACTCTGAGAATCGCGAGCCATCCACAATGCGGACGATCACGTCGCGGACTTCGAATGGAACGCGGACGTCGGCAGAAGCGATGCCCAGGAGCTCGTCGTGATCATGGAGCGGATCGTCGACCGGGGTCAGTTCGGGCAACTCTTTGCGCCGCGTAAAGTGGCTGACAACCTCGCGCGCCATACGAAGCGCGTCCAGTTCGTTTTCGGCCAGGTAATCAGAGAGTCCGGAAATGCGGGAGTGCATTTCCGCGCCGCCCAGGCTCTCTTCGTCTACCACCTCGCCGGTAGCCATTTTCACCAGGGGCGGTCCGGCCAGAAACACCTGAGCCTGCTTCTTGACCATGATCACGTAGTCGGACATTCCCGGCAGGTACGCGCCGCCCGCCGTGGAACTGCCGAAAACCACTGCGACCGTCGGGATACGCTGCCGGGAACGGCGGGTGAGTTCGCGGAAGCCGCGGCCCCCGGGAACGAAGATCTTGCTTTGCACCGGCAGGTCGGCTCCGGCGGATTCCACCAGCAGCACCGTGGGGAGGTGATTCTGCAGGGCGATGTCGGCGAGCCGTCCGTTCTTCCACAGGCCGACCTCGCCGGTGGCTCCGCCTTTCACGGTGGCCTCGTTGGCGACGATCAGGCATTCGCGTCCGGAAACCAGCCCGATCCCTGCGACCACGCCGGCGCCGGGGGTTTCTCCGGGCATCCCAATCCCGGCCAGCGGCGCGATCTCCAGGAAGTAGGAGCCTTCATCGAGCAGCATCTCGATCCGCTCGCGCGGCAGCAGCTTGCCCCGCGCCAGATGGCGCTGCACGTACTTCTCTCCGCCGCCCTGCGTCGACCGCAGCAACTCTCCGCGCAGACGGTCGAGCGCCTGCTGCATGGCCTGGTAGTTGGCCTGATAAACAGGATCGGCGCGGTTAACCATGAAAGGGCATTGTACCCAAGATCAACAAGTGCAGGAGCCGGTCGATATCGCGCTGGCTGCGGAGATAGTGGGAGGCCAGCGACCGCGGCTTGCGTCCGACGCGAATGCCCAGGAGATTCCCGCTATTCGCGAGCGCGAACGCGTCCTCATCGGTTTCGTCGTCGCCGATGAAGATGGCGGTGCGGCGCCCGCTCCGGCGGCGCTCGCGCTCGAGGGCGTCCCCCTTCGAGGGCGCGCGCAACGGCAGAAGGTTGACCACGTCCTTGCCTCCGACTATTCGAACATCGCGCAACTGTGCCGCGCAGCCGAGAATCGCGTTACGGGCCGCAAGCTTTCGGCTCGACCGGCGATAGTGGATCGCAACGGAGAGGCCTTTGTCCTCGATCACGATTCCAGGAACCTCCAACGTTTGGAGCAGCGATTGCCAGCGGCGTACTTCCCGGCGGACGGAAGCGGGAGCCCCTGGTTCGGCGCCGTGGTTTCCGATCACGCGGACCGGGATGCCGCGCACCCGGTCGAGCACGTCCCGCCGCGCTCGTCCCGAGATGACGACGCACGGATAGAGCCGAGTCACCTGCTGAAGGAGCAGCCGGGTTCGCGGGGGCACGCCCGCGCGGGCCGGATCGGCGACCATGGGGGCCAGCACGCCATCGAAATCAAAGCCCAGCAGCGGCCGGGTCCGCACAAACCGCCGCAGCAACCGCAGGCCGGAAGGCGTCAGGATCGATTTCACCGGGGCGCCGAGGCCTCCCTGACGCGGGGTTCCGCCAGGCGTCCGGCCAGGCGCTCATGACGGCGCAAGCGTGCGGCGTCCACCAGCATGCGCCCGGCCCAGCGGTACACATTGAACTCGGCCACGAACGTGCGCATGGCGCGCAGACGGTCGGCCTGCTCTGCAGGCGGCATGCTCAACGCGGCGGCCATGGCTGCACTTGCCGCGCCTAGATCATAGGGATTTACGATCAGGGCCTCGGTCAACTCGCGCGACGCCCCGGTGAACTGGCTGAGCAGGAGCACGCCGCGCTCGTCGTCGCGGGCGGCCACGAATTCCTTGGCCACCAGGTTCATCCCGTCGTGCAGGCTGCTCACGTAGCACAGGTCGGCGGCCCGGTAATAGCGGTAGACGGTCGGCGGTTCATGATGCGCCCGCCGCAGAATCACCGGCTGGTAACTGCCCTCGCCGAAGCGCTCGTTGATGCGCGCCGCCAGTTGCTCCACACTGTCGTTCAATTGCCGGTAGCGCTCGATCAGGGTGCGGCTGGGCGCCGCCAGTTGCACGAACCGAAAGCGCCCGCGATACTCGGGATGCTGTTCCAGCAGCCTCTCGACAGCCAGCAACCTTTCCTCGACACCCTTGGTGTAATCCAGGCGGTCGACGCCCACACCCAGCAACGCGTCAGGCGGCAAGCCCAGCTCGGCGAACACCTCGACGCGGCAGTCCTGAGCCGACGGCATGTCCTTCAGCCAGTGGATCGGCCACTCCAGGGAGATCGGATAAGGGCGGACAAAGGTGGTGCGTCCCTGCTGGACTACGGCGTTTTCCTCGCGGTCGATGCGGGCTTCCAGGAAACGGTCCACACAGTCCAAAAAGTTATTGCAGTGGAACTGGGTGTGAAATCCCAGAATGCTGGCGCCCAACAGGCCGTCGAGCAATTCCTTGCGCCACGGGCAGATCCCAAAGTTCTCCGAATTGGGCCAAGGAATGTGCCAGAAGACGATCACGGTTGCCTGAGGGAGCCGTTCGCGGAGGAGGCGCGGCACCAGGGCAAAGTGATAATCCTGAACCAACACGATCGGATCCTCGCTGTCCGCCTCCTGGCAAACGGCATCCACGAAGCGCTCGTTTACGGTCCGGTAATGCTGCCAATCTGCGTGACTAAATCGGGGCCGGGCGTGGGCGATGTGGCAGAGCGGCCAAAGACCCTCGTTGGAGAATCCGTAGTAATAGCCCTTCTCTTCCTCCGGAGTCAGCCAGACCCTTCGGATGAAGTAAGACTCCTCGCCCGGCGGGACGCGGACCCGGCCGTGTGCGTCGGTGGTTTCGCGATCCGCGGTGCCGCTACCGTGGGCGATCCAGGCGCCGGAACACGCCCGCAGCACGGGCTCCAAAGCGGTGACCAAGCCGCTGGCCGGGTGGACCACCTTGATGGCGCCGTTGACGCGCTCGTGAATGTACGGCTCGCGGTTGGCTACGATAATCACCTTTTCGCCGTGCAGGTGGCGGTTCAACGTGTCCTTCAGGCGCACCGGGGTCCACGCGCCGCCCTCGCCTTCGGTCTCTCTTTCGGCGGCGATGCGATCCACCAGCTCCCGGACATCGCGCAGGATGGGCAAAAACTCGGCGCGTTGCGTATCGCCGCGGATAAACCGGCGCAACTCGTTGCTCCATCCGCGCCAGGCCAGGCGCGCGGAGATTACCGTTACACCGGAAGCGGCCAGGGCCAGAATGCCGAATGCCGCAATCAGGAAGTTGCGGGTGGCCGCCTCGCGGCGCTCCACGAAGCTCAAGTCGTGGACCAGGATCACGAATCCTGGCGTGACCTCTCCTTCGGATACCGGGTAAGCGCTGACGTGGACCGTGCCGCCGGGAATCTCGGTCACCTTCCTCCAAGGTATCCAGGGAGAGCCGGGCGGCCCGCTGTGGACCTGGAGTTGGGCGCCGATCTGGGCGCAACTGAACTCGACCGGGA
>CAYPHP010000066.1:0-11369 GCA_964410045.1 uncultured Acidobacteriota bacterium
AGGACGGCGGCGTCGCCACGGCCAATACAGCTCTTGGCGCAGCCGGCGTGATCGTCGCCCGACTTACCGCCCGCAGCACACTTCGAGTCAGTGACGTACCCGGTCCAACTGTCGGCCGCATAAAGGCCAGTCGCCAGCAGACACAACCCAAGCAGAATCGCGCACTTCTTCATTTGTCGCTCCTTTTTGACGTTTCCCAGCAGATGCTACCTTTGAATCTATTGCGGGTGGCGGCTCCCGTCAAGCAGGAAGCGGTCTGGAAGCGGTCCTATGACCTTTGGTCCGGGCCGCCGGCGCCAGCGATCGCACCCACCGCGGCCAGCAGTTCGCCCTTGTCGAAAGGCTTCCTGAGAATCGGGACTCTCAGGCCTTCAAGCATGGCTTCGAGGCCCGGGGTCAACACGGCCCCCGTGGTCACCAGAAGACGCGGCTTCGATTGGGGACGGTTGTTCAGCACCCACTGGATGACCATCTCGCCGCGCACGTCGGGCAAGATCAGGTCCACCAGGATCACATCGAACTCGCCTTGCGCCAGATGCTGAATCGCGGCCCTCCCGTCGACCGCCGCCACGACTTCGTAGTCTTGATTTGTCAGCATCGCCTGGATCAACTTGCGCATCTCCGCCTGATCCTCGATCACCAAGATCCGTTTCATGGTTACTGCTCCCAGGGGTCTCGGACTTCCGTACAGCCGTCCTGCAAAGAGACTATCCCCATGAGAGGTCAGGTCAACATCAAAAAGTGGCGACCTCGGACGTTGTGGTAGTCTCGACGCTTCTCGCATCGGGTGAGACATGAAAAGCTTGAGTTGCGTCGCGGCCATAGCCACTCTGGCGCTCTGTATCGGCGACGCCTCGTCTGCCGCGGGCGCGGAACCTGCAATCCGCGGCTTCGACGGCAGGCCGGTCACCGCCGAACACATCGACAGTCAAGCCACGCGGATGATGGCGGAGGCCAAGGTCCAGGGCCTGGCCATGGCTGTGATCGACGACGGTCAAGTGGTGTTCACGAAAAGCTGGGGGCATCGAAATGTGGCCAAGAAACTGCCTTTGCAGACCGACACCATCATGTATGGAGCGTCGCTGACCAAGTTTGCCTTCGCCTACATGGTCATGCAACTGGTGGACGAGAAGAAACTTGATCTCGACCGGCCGATCGCCGGCTATCTTTCTCAGCCGCTGCCCGAGTACCCGTTCTACGCCGCCCTGCGGGGCGACGAGCGCTGGCGAAGGCTGACGCCGCGAATCCTGCTCAGTCACTCCAGCGGCCTGGCCAACTTCGCGTTCCTTGAGCCTGACGGCAGGATGCGTCTTCACTTTGCGCCGGGGACGCGCTACGCCTACTCGGGTGAAGGCATCATCCTGATGCAGTTCGTTTTGGAAACCGCCGCCGGAATGAATGTCGGCGACGGAATGCAGCGGCGGGTCTTCGACCGCTTTGGCATGACGCGGACCAGCATGATGTGGCGGGCGGACTTTGTCGACAATCTGGCCGATGGGTACGCCCTCGACGGTTCCTTCGCGGCGCACGACCGGCGCAGCAGGCCGCGCGCGGCGGGATCAATGGACACCACCATCGCGGACTTCGCCAAGTTCCTTGCCGGCTTCATGCGCGGCGAAGGTTTGTCGGCTGCAGCACGTGCCGAAATGCTCAAGCCGCAGATCGCCATCTCCACTCCCTGCCAGTTCCCGACCCTTCGCAAGGAGACTTCGGCAGCGATGAAGGCGATTGAGTTGTCGGCCGGTCTGGGAGTGGTCACGTTCAGGAGCCGCTTTGGCCGGGCATTCTTCAAGGGCGGCCACAACGATACGACCGGCAATTTGGCCCTCTGTGTGGAGCAAGGCAGGCGATGCGTCTTGTATCTGTCGAACGATGTCCGCGCCGAGATGCTCTACCAGCGCCTGACTGAAGCGACCCTCGGCGATCCCGGCATGCCGTGGTCTTGGTAAGGCTACACGCCCTACGACCAGACACCTGCGCGTTGAAAGGGATGGTGAGCACGGAAGGAATCGAACCTTCAACCTGAGGCTTAAGAGGCCCCTGCTCTGCCAGTTGAGCTACGTGCCCTACGAAAGTTCTGACGTTAATCAAGATTAGCACAGGCCATGCGGAGCGGCAACCCTACAAGATCTCGCGGATCTGGCGGTCGGCTTGTTCCAAGGCAGCGCGGACTGAGACAGCGCCTGTTACGCCGGCTTGCAGGGCGGTCCAGAGCGCGTCTTCCACGGCCGGATAGCGGGGGAACTTGGGGGGAATGAGCATGTCCTCCTGCATCGTCGCTTCCAGGAGATCCATGCGGCGGGCGTCGAGCAGGTCGGCGGCGGAAGCCTGCTTTACTTTCTCCCAAGCCGAGAGCCGCGGAACGATGTCTCCGGCCAAACCCTGAAACACCTGGGAATCCTCAGAGGTCAGGAAGCGCAGCAGCGCCAGAGCCTCGGAGCGATGGCGCACCGAGGTCGGAATGGCGAAAGAGTGGCATCCCGCGTATGTCTTGCGGCGGCCGCATGGACCGACTGGATACCGCTCCAGACTGAAGCGACCCTCCACCGCGGTGTCTTCTCCCCGGCGTAACAGTCCGTAATAGCCGGGCCATTCCAGGACCATGGCGCAGCGGCCATGGCGGAACAGGGCAGCCACCTCTTCATAGTGGCCGGAAGGCAGATCGCGCGGGGTCACCTGGCTGACCGCATGCAAATCATGAAGGAAGGCCAGCGCCCACTCGCCGGCGTCGCTGAGAAATACAGGCTTCAGTTCCGGGTCAAACAGATCGCCGCCGGCCATGGCCAGCAGTTCATACCACGTGCCGAACAATCCGGAGTGGCGCCCGGGAAACGTGGTGCCGAAGCGTTCCGGGGCATGGGTAAAGCGAACCGCCGCAGCGCGGAACTGCTCCCACGAGGACGGCGGAACGATACCAGCCTCGGCGAACCAGTCGGTGCGATAGTGGAGCAGCCGGGCATCCACGCATCGCGGCACTTGCATCAGCCGGCCATTGATCCGGCTTAGCTCGACGATCCCGGGAAAGAAGGCGGCCTGTTCGTCGCGGCCGATCCATTCGTCGAGCGGCGTAAGCCAGTGGGCCTGCGACGGCGCGTACTTCGTGTGGGTAGAGACCAGGTCGTAGGTAGCAGACCCCTCGGTGTATTCGTGTGCGAGCCGCTCGTTGAGCTGCGGATGCGGGGCGCAGAATCCTACTTCAACCTTTACGCCGGCCTGGCGCTCAAACTCCGGAAGACGTTCGTAGAGCTTGTCGTATGCCGGGCCCGAGATCAGGGCGACCCGCAAGCTCATCCGCCGGCCTTCTGCTTGCTAAACTTGATGGCTGTCTTGCGCACAACTTCGGCGACATTCTTGTTGCCGGCCACGCCCTTGACGTCGGTAATCACCAGGCGGGGCAGCAGGGTCATGGCCACGTCGATGGGAGTCTTGGGGTTGTTTACCAGGTTGCGCATCACCGCGTAGGTCTTCATGAACTTGCGGCTCGTCGAGATCAGGCGCAAGACTTCGTCATTGACGTTCTTGGAATTGGAGAACATCTCCACTTCGGAGTCGGTAAGCTTGGGCGAGTTGAGCACCGCGCGGGTGACCACCTTGGAGGAGTCGCGGATGAGCAAGGCTCGTTCTTCCTTGTTGCCCTTGAGCGCCAACTGCACCTTCTGGGACACGCTCATCTTGGCCACCTTGGAGAAGATGGACTGGGTCTTCTTTTCGTCGTCCCCCGTCTTCGCGGCTTCGGCGATGAGCTTGTCGTGCTCCTCGATTTCCTCATCGGTCAAGCCGACCTTGCCTTCCCGCTCGTCTTCGATGCGGGCCTCAATGATCAGCATCTCCAGGAGATTCGGCTCGAAGACGAAGCCGTCGTCCACGGCCGTGAGGCGGTTCTCGTACAAGTTTAGGTATGCGGAATTGTCGCGCAGTGCGGTGAGCGCCCGGGTCCGCAGCCGATCGATGTTGTCCAGCAGGATGCGCACCGTATCGATGTCCGCGCCCGCAGCCAGATCGGTCACTACATCCTGGGGCGTCGAGCGGTTGGCCAGCAGGGCTGGGAGCAGTTCCTTTCGCAGGTTATCCGGTTGCAGGAAATAGCGCAGGGTGTCCTTCGAGGTCGACCGGCGCCGAAGGATCGGGGTCAATTCCTCGCTGTTCCACTCCGAAAGAGTGCGGCGCGCCTCGCTGCGAATGTTGGCGTCTTCGTCTTCGTCGGTTAGGGCGACCAGCAATTCCAAACGCGCTTCGGGAGGCAGGTCTGTTTGGCCTCGTGCCGCAGCGAGCTTGTCCATTGGTTCGGGATCGGTTTGACTCAACGTGGTCCTCCGGCCCGCGGCCGGCTTTGGAGATCCTGCAGAGTGTAAGTGACGGTCTTCTCTTCGTCCTTAGTCCCCAGTAGACCCCGGCTGACGCCGTTGGTGGTTACGTTCAAGCCGCCGGCGTTGCTGGCCTCCAAGCGTATGGAATCGGAGGCTTGGACGGTGCGCCGGTTGCCCGGCCGCATGACCGCAGTCCAGGGGCGGCGGCCGTCGGCAGACACGGTGATAGCCACGCGTTCGGTGGCTTCCAGTTCCACGCGCAGGCCGCGAATGGCTGCGGCCGGGGAGACGGTGATCACCTCAGGTCCGCTTGGGGCTGCAGTCGGCTGGGCAGCAGCGGTTGCCGGGGCCGCTCCACCCTGAGCCAGCAATTCCTTCGTCGGCGGTGGAGGCGTGCTCTTCAATAGGGGAGGCGGCGCGACCGGCGTTTCGGCCGGCTTCGGGCCCAGCCAGCGCCAACCGCCGATAGCTAGCGCGGCCACTGCCACCAAGCCAACGGCGATCGCCACGGGCCACCGCCTCCGAAGGCGGTCGTCTTCTTCCTCTTTCTCGATCATCCGCCGCTGCACCCAGGCCGTCGGCAGAACTTGGCCTTGCCGGCCCTTTTCGGCCGCTTCCGCGGCACTGCAGGCAACGTCAAAGTCGGCAACCACGTGCTCTTCATCGAGCCCCAGGTACCGGGCGTATTGACGCACGAAGGCGCGGTTGAAGACCCCTCCGGGCAGACGCTCAAATCGCTCGGTTTCAATGGCATCCAGCATGCGCGCACCGATCTTGGTGGCTTGGGAAATCTCCTGAAGCGCTATGCCCCGCATCTCCCGCTCACGCCGCAAGTTTTCGCCAAAGGCTCCCATCGTCAGGCTCTTCTGCCGCCGGCCTACCCGGGCCACCCGCCCACCCCAGGTACCACGCCGGCACAGAAAACAATCTCCGGCGTATTGCCCGCTTGTCCGTCAACCGTTTATACTACTCCTTTAGTGGGTTGCTGGAACAGGCACTTTGGGCAAGGAGAGCACCGGGAACGGATCTAGTCTCATGGATGCTGAAGCCCGCATAGCCGAGCTGGAACGGAAGATCCGCGAGCTGACCGTCTTTCACGAGGTCGGTAAAGCTCTCACGTCCACTCTGGACATCAACCGGATTCTCGAAACCATCATGCAGCAGATCAGTTCCCTGTTCCATCCGGACACCTGGTCGCTGTTGATGGTGGATGAAGAAGCCCAGGAACTGCGTTTCGAAATCGCCGTAGGAGAAGCCGCCGAGAAGCTCCGCGATATCCGGCTCAAGTTGGACGAGGGCATCGCCGGATGGGTGGTCCGCAACAACCTGCCGGTCTACGTTCCGGACACCACCAAGGACGAGCGCTTCAGCAAGCGCGTGGACGACCTGACGATGCTGGCCACGCATTCCATCGCCTGCATTCCAGTTCGCGGACGCGAAGGCGTGCTCGGGGTGATCGAGCTGATCAACTGTCCGCAGCCGTTGCGTTTTGAGGAAGAAGACTTGTTCCTGCTGCAGGCTTTGGCCGACTACGCGGCCATCGCCATTGAGAATGCCCGGCACGTGCAGCGCATCCACGAGCTGACCATCACCGACGACTGCACCAAGCTGTTCAACGCCCGCCATTTGTACAGCGTACTGGACGCCGAGATCCACCGGTCCACGCGTTACAACTACGAGTTCTCGCTGTTGTTCATTGACCTGGACTACTTCAAGCACGTCAACGACGTGCACGGCCACCTGGTGGGCAGCAAGCTGCTGGCGGAGCTGGGCCAGGTAATTCAGAAACACCTGCGCCTGATCGATCTGGCCTTCCGGTACGGCGGCGACGAGTTCGTGATCCTGCTGCCGCAGACCACCAAGTCCGCAGCCATCCTTGTCGCCAAGCGCCTTCACGCCCTGATGTGCAAGCACGTCTACATGGTGGAAGAGGGCCTGAACCTGCACATCACTTCCAGCCTGGGCGTGGCCAGTTTCCCCGCCGATGCCACCACCAAAGCCGATCTGATCGGCCTGGCGGACCAAGCCATGTACGAAGTGAAGAAACATTCCCGCAACAACATCGCCGTGGCTCACGGCGGCCTGTTGATTCCCACGGAAGTTCTCCCGCCCACACCGTAAGCAGAGATCCCAGCCTTTTCCTTTGTGTTCTGTGTGCCTTTGTGGTCAGATTACTTCTTCACGGAGGAAGCCATGGAAGCGCTGGGGATGATTGAAACTCGCGGGCTGGTGGGGTCCATCGAAGCGGCCGATGCTATGGTCAAGGCGGCCAACGTAGTGCTGGTTGGACGCGAGTTTATCGGCGCCGGATACGTGACAGTGATGG
Organism: uncultured Acidobacteriota bacterium; assembly: GCA_964410045.1. Lineage (GTDB taxonomy): Bacteria > Acidobacteriota > Terriglobia > JAJPHL01 > JAJPHL01 > CAYPHP01. The sequence continues at coordinate 6,634 of CAYPHP010000066.1, forward strand.
TGCGAGGCGACGTCGGAGCGGTAAAGGCGGCCACCGACGCGGGAGCCGCTGCCGCCCGGCGCGTGGGTGAGTTGATCTCCGTCCACGTGATTCCCCGCCCGCATGGCGATGTGGAGAAGATTCTGCCCGGCGGCGACAGCGCCAAGAAGCCCAAGGGAGCTCTGGGGTAAGCCTGCGTGGTCCGCGACGAAGACCTGCTTTCGATCCAGGAAGCCCGCGACTTGGTGGAGAAGGCCTACCAGGCCGCCCGCCAGTTCCGCGCCTTTTCCCAAGAACAAGTGGATGCGGTGATCGACGCCATGGCTGCGGCGGCGGACGCGTCTGCTGAAACGTTGGCCCAGGAAGCCGTCCAGGAAACCGGCTACGGCGTAGTCGCCGACAAGATCATCAAGAACCGCCTAGGCTCGCGCGGCGTCTACCAGGCGATCCGGGGGATGAAGACGGTCGGCGTTGTCCGCGAGGATTCGGCGGCTGGGATTCTCGAAATCGCCGAGCCGGTAGGCGTGGTAGCCGCCGTTCTTCCCACCACCAACCCCACATCGACGGCAATCTACAAGATCCTGATCTCCCTGAAAGGGCGAAACGCGATCGTCCTAAGCCCGCACCCCAACGCCTTCAAGTGTACCTGCCACGTCGCGGACATCATGTACCAGGCCGCGCGGCAGGCCGGCGCTCCCGAACACGTGATCTGTTGCATCCGGCATCCGACTTTGCCGGGCACGCAGGAGATGATGAAGCACCGCCGCACGGGAGTGATTCTCTCCACGGGCGGGACGGGCATCGTACGGGCCGCATACTCCAGCGGCAAACCGGCCTATGGCGTCGGGCCGGGCAATGTCCCGGCTCTGCTCGAAAAGACCTGCGACGTGAAAAAGGCGGTGGCCGACGTGGTCGCCGGCACCACCTTCGACAACGGTACGCTGTGCAGCAGCGAGCAGGCCATCGTGACCTGTGAAGCGCTGCGGGAGCAGGTCTTGACCGAACTCAAGGCTAACGGAGCATACCTGCTGAACGAGCAGGAAGCGGCTGCGGTGGCTCGCGCGCTGATCACGCCGAATTTCACCGTGAACGCCAAGTTCGTGGGCAAGGCCGCGACCGTCATCGCCCAAGCGGCCGGCCTCAACGTTCCCCCGCAAACGCGCGTGCTGGCCGCCCATGTGGCGGGAGTTGGGCGCGAGTTTCCCTTGTCTGCCGAGAAGCTGTCCCCGGTACTGGCGCTCTATTTCGTCAAAGACTTTGCGGAGGCTATGGACCGCTGTGAGAGCTTGTTGCGTTTCGGCGGCATGGGCCATACCTGCTCGATCCATTCCAAGGACGAGGCGCGCATCCGCGAGTACGGATTACGCATGCCGGCTTTTCGAGTGGTCGTGAATTCGCCGACCACACATGGATCAGTCGGACTGACCACCGGATTGTTCCCCGCCATGACCCTCGGCTGTGGAGCGCTCGGCGGCAACGTGACCGGCGACAATGTCGGGCCCATGCACTTGATCAACATCAAGCGGATCGCCTATGAGAAGCGGACGGCGGCGAGCCTGCGGGAAGGCGGCTCGGCGCCGGCGCCGGCGCCGGTGCCGAGTTTTCAGCCGGCGATCGTAAGTTCGTCCGCGCTGACCCCCGACAAGCAGACGATTTCGCGAATCGTGCAGGAGTTCATGGCCCACAAAGGCGTAACGCCCTCCGCGCCAGTGGGTCCATCCCCCACCCCCCATCCCCCATCCCCTGCGCCGGCGCCGTCGCCAGCTCCGGCGGCCTCGCCGGCGCCAGCGCCCACCGTGGTAGACTTTGTCAGTGAGAGCGATGTGCGCGCGGCACTGAACAAGAAGGAAAAGATCCACATTGGGCCGCGAACCATCGTGACTCCAGCGGCGCGCGATTTGGCCGGTGGTAGCGACGTACTGGTGATGCATCACACTGCAACCAGCAAGCGGAACTAAGGACCCCGAATGCCTCCCACGGAACTCGACCTCGACCGCATGCGCAACGAGATGCTGGGGTACCTCCGGGAGTCCAGCCTTCCGGTGTTCTACGGACTGGGCGGCCCGGACGAGGAGAACTTTACCTTCTGGGACACGCGTGCCTACCCCGACTGGCGTCAATTCGTCGACGTAGCCAAGGAATCCGGCGCGCGCCTGTTGGTCTTCAGCAGCTCCGCTCTGGATGAAGGCGATCTGGATATGGCCCTGGAACGGCTCGATGAAGCAAGTCTGGACGCCGACCAACGCCTCCAGTTCCAGGAGCGGATCAGCGGGTTGCGCCGTCGCGAAGGTCAGGCCGCCTGGGTGCGCATCGCTTACGAGCACGAGGGGCGTTGGTTCGCCTACGAGCGGATCGCACCGTGGTACGACGAGTTCCGCGACATGATGGAAGAGATCAATTCCTACCTTCCGGACGTGGAAGAGGACGAGGACAACAGTCCGGGCTTCTACTCACCCAACTGACCCGCTCATGAAAACCCGCTGGACGCTGGCGGCTCCCGACTCCGCCCAGGTCGCGGCGTTGCGTCAGGAATTGGGCGTTTCGGAGTTGCTGGCCCGGCTGCTGGTGAACCGCAATCAGGCGGACCCGGAATCTGCAAACCGCTTTCTCAATCCGTCCCTCGATCATCTGCACGATCCGTTGCTCATGCTGGGCATGGACCGCGCTGTCGAGCGGTTGCTCCAGGGCATCGAGCGGCGCGAGACCATCCTGATCTACGGCGATTATGACGTGGACGGGGCGACTTCGGTGATCGTCCTGCGCAAAGCCATCGAGTTGCTCGGAGGGCGCTCCGAGTTTCACATTCCTCATCGCATCACCGAGGGTTACGGCATGCGTGAGGAGGTGGTGGATCGCGCGGCAGCCGAGGGAGTCGGCCTGATGATCAGCGTAGATACCGGCATTCGCGCCGCCGCAGTGGTCGAGCATGCCAACCAGCTCGGAATCGACTGCATCATCACCGATCATCACCTGCCGGAGGAAGGGCTGCCTCCGGCGCTGGCGGTGCTGAATCCCAAGCAACCCGATTGCACCTATCCGGACAAGAACCTCTCGGGAGTCGGTGTGGCCTTCAAGCTGGCCGACGGATTGTTCCGCCGCCGCATGGACGAAGCAACGCGGCAGCGTTACCTCCGTTCGTTCCTCAAGATCGTGGCCATCGGCACGATCGCCGACGTGGTCCCGCTGGTCGGGGAAAACCGTGTGATCGCGCGATTCGGCCTGGAGGGCCTGCGACGGCCGAAGCATCCTGGCCTGAAAGCCTTGATGCGCGTGGCCGGTCTTGATGAACGGGCCATCACGTCGGGCGACGTCGGTTTCCGTATCGCGCCGCGCTTGAACGCTGCGGGCCGAATGGACACCGCCCGCGAGGTGATCCGCTTGTTTGAGGAAGGAAACGGCGAGGATGTGGCCAAGGTCGCCGAGCGGCTGAACTCGCTCAACGAGGAGCGTCAACGCGCCGAGGAAAAAGTTCTGATTGAGATCGACGAGCGCCTTCAGCAGCAGCCGGAACTGTTGGAGCAGCCTGCATGGGTGCTGGAAGGAGAAGGCTGGCATCGCGGAGTCGTGGGCATCGCCGCCGGGCGTTTGCTGGAGCGCTATCATCGGCCAGTGTTGGTGCTTTCGTGCGACGGAGACGAAGCGCACGGCTCGGGCCGGTCCATTTCCGCATTCCATCTTCTCGACGCACTGGACGCTATCCACGCCGACACGCCAGGCTTCTTCAAGCGTTACGGCGGGCATGCCGTGGCTGTGGGCTGTACGCTGGACCGCGCGCGGATTCCCGAACTGCGCGCCCGGTTGGTGGCGCGTGCCGCAGCGCTGCTAAGTCCGCAAGATCTGCAGCCGGAGTTGCGCCTGGATGCGTCCATCCGCTTCCCGGATCTGACTCCGGCGATGCTCGACGAACTCGACCAACTGGCTCCGCACGGCCTCGCCAATCCGGGTCCGCTGCTGGGCGCGCGAGATCTGGAACTCGTGCGCCCGCCGCGCATCTTCAAGGAGAAGCACCTAGGCCTGGCGCTCCGCCAGGATAATTTCACCATGCAGGCGATGGCCTGGCGCCGCGCCGAATGGGCCTCGGGGCTCGCGCCGGGCTCCCGCGTGGCGATCGCCTTTCACCCCGAACGGAGTCTCTTCGACGGCGAGGCGCGCCTGCGTCTGATTGTTCGCGACCTGCGGGCGCAGTAGTAAGCCAACACCTTGGCGTAGGTTGGACGGCGGAATGGCGCCGTGGTCGCGGCCAGATCTTCGAAGTCCATCCACTTCCATGACCGGAACTCATGGCCAGGGCTGATGTCCTTAGCCGATCCGAGGAAACGAAACAAGAACCACTTCTGCACCTGGCCGCGGCCCTTCTTGGCGCTGCGGCTGTCCTGCGGCAATTCGTAAGCCAGCCATTCGGGATACTCGCTCAGCAGTTCCACCTTCTCCGGCGCGATACCAGTCTCCTCCTCGAGTTCGCGATATGCCGCATCCAACGGCTCTTCGCTCTCAAGCATGCCACCCTGCGGAAACTGCCACGCGCCTCGATGATCTGCGCGTTCGCAGGCCAACACTTGATCGGCGCGGTTGATCACCACGATGCCCACGTTGGCCCTAAAGAACGCGTGCTTCCTATCTGTGTTCATCCGTGTTCATCCGTGGTTGCGTTCGCAGCCAGACCGCACACGCGCCCAAACCCACCACCACAACCAGTCCGGCAAAGGCGATGTAGTTGGTTCCCGCGGTCAGGAAAACGTAAGCCCACCCGGCCAGAG
>CAYPHP010000067.1:0-7876 GCA_964410045.1 uncultured Acidobacteriota bacterium
TTGGCGCCGTCGGTGGAGCGAAAGACGCCCCGGCCATGGTAGGCGCTGCGTGTCGCCGAGGCGTCGCCTTCGCCGAGCCAGACGACGTCCGGGTTCGAGGGCGCCACGGCCAGCGCGCCGATGGACATCAAGCCCGCCTCATCGGTCACCGGCTGAACGTCGTGCCGCGGTTGGTGGTTTTCCAGACTCCGCCGGAGCGCACCCCGACGTAGAAGGTACGCCCGAGGGTCTGCCCTTCCGGAACCGCCAGGTCGGCAACCCACGCGCCTGCCCGGAACGGTCCGAGATTGCGGAAGGTGAAGGAGTCCAGCAGCGGCGCGAACTTGCCGCGCGTGGCCTGGCCGCTGAGAGCGATCGTGAAAAGCAGAACGCTTACAATCCGAAGGGTCGTCACTTTTCCTCCTTGCTCTGAAACGAAGGACTGCCATAATGTAAGCGATTCCAGAAAAGGAGTCCACTAGGCTATGTCCGCACCCAGGAAATCCGCTCTCAGCCGCCGGAACTTTGCAGCCATTGTGGCCGGATCAGCGGCCGTACCGTCGATCCTCGCGCAACAGCCGCAACCCCAGCAGCAGCCTCAGCAGCAGGCTGGACCCGGCAGTCCCAACCCGCAGCAACGCCAAGGAACGCTGCCGGAGGTTCCGCCATTTCAAGCGCCGCTCGAGTTCAAGCGCAAGGACGTCCCCGCCAAGGTGCATCCGTTCCCGATGGCGCAGGTGCGCTTGTTGCCCGGGATTTTTCTGGAGGCGCACGAGTGGAATAGCGGGTACATGAACCGGCTGGCGACCGACCGCTTGCTTTACAACTTCCGCGAGAACGCCGGGTTGCCGGTTGGCTCCGCCGCTCCGTTTGGTGGCTGGGAGGCAAAGAACGACGGCAAGCGCGGCACGGAGTTGCGGGGGCATTTCACCGGGCACTTCCTGACTGCAAGCGCGCAGTTGGCGGCCATCGGCGACAAGGAAGCCAAGGCCAAGGGCGATGAGTTGGTGGCGGAGTTGGCCAAATGCCAGGCGAAACTCGGCGGCGGATACCTGAGTGCGTTTCCTACCGAATTCTGGGACCGCCTAGCCAGACGCGAGCGCGTCTGGGCGCCCTTCTACACCATCCACAAGATCATGGCCGGCATGCTGGATATGTATGAACTCGCCGGCAACAAGCAGGCATTGCAGGTGCTGGAGGGCATGGCCGGATGGGCCGATCAATGGACCGGCTCCAAGACGGAAGAGCACATGCAGGAGATCCTGAAGACCGAGTACGGTGGGATGAACGAGACTTTGTACAACCTGGCTGCCGTGACCAGCAACGATCGCTGGGCCAAAGCCGGTGATCGCTACACCAAGAAGAGCTTCTTCAATCCGCTGGCCCTGCGCCGCGACGAAATGCGAGGGCTGCATGTGAATACGCACATCCCTCAAGTGACCGGTGCAGCGCGGCGATATGAGATCTCGGGCGATATGCGTTTTCACGACGTGGCCGATTTCTTCTGGTACGAGGTGGTCAGCGCGCGCACCTACGTCACAGCCGGAACCAGCAGCGGTGAAGGCTGGCTGGCTCAGCCCCGCATGCTGGCCGCCGAACTGGCCCGCAGTTCCGCGACCGCGGAGTGCTGCTGTGCCTACAACATGCTGAAGCTCACTCGGCATCTCTATTCCTGGACTCCGAACCCCAGCTATTTCGATTACTATGAGCGGAGCCTCGTCAATCACCGCATTGGGACGATCCAGCCGAAGACCGGTTACACGCAGTACTACCTTTCGCTCACGCCGGGCGCCTGGAAGACCTTTGGCAGCGAGGACCAATCGTTCTGGTGCTGCACCGGCTCCGGCATCGAGGAGTTCTCCAAGCTCAATGACAGCATTTATTGGCACGACGACGGGCTCTACGTGAACCTGTTCGTGGCCTCGGAACTGAACTGGGAAGAGAAGAGATTCCGCCTGCGTCAAGAAACGAAGTTCCCCGAACAGCCTGGCACGACCCTGACGGTGATCGCCGCCGGCGCCGCGCCCATGGCTGTTCGCATCCGCATCCCGGCGTGGGTGGCATCCGGCGCGGCAGTGAAGATCAATGGCAAGGCGCTCGACGCGGCTCCTACTCCGGGCAGCTACCTGACAGTTTCCCGCACCTGGAAGGCTGGCGACCGCATTGACGTATCGTTGCCGATGCGCCTGACCATCGAAGCTATGCCCGACGACCAGACGCTGCAGGCGGTCCTGTATGGCCCTGTGGTCCTGGCCGGCGATCTGGGCGCGGAAGGACTGACGGAGAGCATGATCATCGGCCCCAACTCGCCCCGGTTGCGCAACCTTCCTATTACGGTCCCGGCGTTTCAGGCCAAAAGCTCCGATCCGCAGTCGTGGATCAAGCCAGGAGACAAGGCGCTGGCCTTCCGGACTTCAGGGCAGGCCAAGGATGTGGATCTGGCCCCGCTTAACAGCATCTTCGGGCGCCGTTACTCGGTGTACTGGAAGGTCACGTAGGACAGGCTGTCCAGCCTGTCCCGTCAAAGCAGTTTCCGCTTGACTCCTTTTCTGCAATCGCTTACATTTCGGCTTAGCAAGCGGTGTCCCAGGCGAGTGGCCTTCAAGTGAAAGCGCTGCCAGCCGGGGACGCGAGAAAACTAGCGAGTGGGGCTAACGGCAGAGAGGGGTTAACCACCATGCTCAAACCTAGAATCAATCCAATCTCGATTTTTACCTTGGCCTTGGTGTTGGTAACCGCGGTCTCCCCGGTGTGGGGTCAGACCAGCTCGACGGGGTCGGTCACGGTGAACGTGCTCGATCCGTCGGGGGCCAGCGTCCCAGCCGCCGACCTGCAACTCCGGGACCTTTCGACCAATGACGTGCGCAAAGCCCAGACTCTGGAGAATGGCGGCTACACGTTCCCCGGCCTGCGCTTCGGCACGTACCAGCTCACGGTCATCAAAGACGGGTTCGCCACCCAAGTCTTTGAGTCCGTCGTCGTCCAGACGGCCCGCGTGACCACGGTGAGCGTTACGCTCAACATCGCGGGGACCACGCAGACGGTGCAAGTGCAGGAAAGCGCTACGCCGCTGGTGGAACCGGATTCCAGCACCCTCTCGACGACCATAGACACCAAGCAAGTGGTCAACCTTCCGATGTTGGGACGGAGCGTCATGAACCTGGCGTTCCTGGCCCCGGGTTGGGCCGCGACCGCACCCAACAGCTCCAACGGCACCTGGAACAACCTGCCGGGCGGGGCTGTGGTGAGCGCGGACTTCGATGGTGTCACCGGCAAGAGCAATCGCTTCCGCAGCGGCGGATTCGCGTACGGAACCACGACGGTTCAGCCACGCATCGAAGACGTCGCGGAGATGACCATCTCGACTGCACAGCTTGACCTGGGCGGGAATGGACAAGCCGCTATGCGCATCTCCATCGTTGGACGGCGAGGCACCAACGCCTTCCACGGGCGCTTGTTTGAAGACTTCCGGAACTCCGCCCTCAACGCCAATTCCTGGCTCAACAATGCTCGTAGCGTAGCTCGGCCGGTGCTCAAGCTGAACGAGTTTGGAGGCAACATCGGCGGTCCAATCAAGAGAGACAAAGCATTCTTTTTCGGCACTTGGTCCACGTCCATTCAGCCCGGCACGACGACGGTGGCCACGCCGATTCTGAATCCCGCGGCGCAACAAGGGAACTTCAGCTACGTGGATTCCGGCGGCGTCAGGAGGTCGGTGAACGTCCTGCAAGTCGGGGGCACGGCCGGATTCCGGTCTACGGTTCATGCCAACACCGCCGACCAGTTCAACAAGATCAACGGGGTCTTGAGCCAGGGCGTTGTTTCCCAAGGCACCGATGTGAACATCGGTACCCTGAACTTCCAATCTCCGAACCGGAACAAGACGCATTTCCCGACGATCCGGGGAGATTATCTATTCAGCGAGAACCTGCGGCTGGGCTTGTCTTACTCGCAAACCAAGAACACGAACGACAAGAGGTATAACCCACAGTACCCCGGCGGGATTGATCCCTTGAACCAGACTTCCTCCGCGTTCAACAACCGGATCGCCAGCGTGAGCCTGGACTGGACGGTCCGGCCGACGCTGATCAACCAGTTCCGAGGCGGGTACATGTACGAGTACTCCGTCTTCAGCCCCGAGAACCTTGGGCTTGATTTGTCGACCATCCATCGCGAGAACTGGGGTTACGCGCAGAGCCTGTACGGCAACGCCTATCCGCGCCGGGCGATTTCTTCCTTCTACCCGCTGCTCAACGCCAATGACACTCTGACCTGGCAAAAGGGCGCGCACACCTTTGTCTTCGGCGGGTCCTGGTACATGGAGCATGATCACTACTGGAATGGCCGGGAGGGTGATCCTCTCTACAATTACGGTATCAGCGCCCAGGATCCCCTGAGCGGACCTTTCACTACAGCCTTGGCCAGCGTTCCGGCGGCTCAGCGGACCTCAGCCCAGCAACTGTATTCCCTGCTGACCCAGAGAGTTTCCTCCGTTGCTACCAGCGGGCGTCCTTTGGATCCAAAGACCAAGCAATACAAGCCGTATGGAGCGTTTAATCTCAACGAACTGATGGGCGCGTTCGGATTCTGGGCTCAGGACAAGTGGCGCCTGCGGCCGAACCTGACCCTCAACTACGGATTGCGCTGGGATTGGGTGGGCGACAACTATGCCACCGACGGTCTGTACAGCGCGCCTCCGTCGTTGGGAGATATCTGGGGACCGACGCCGGTCGGGGCCTACTTCCAGCCCGGCAAACTAGGCGGTGTGTCCAATCCAACCTTTCAGGCTCAGAAGCACGCTTACAACACGAATAAGCGCAACCTTTCCCCGGCCGTCGCCCTCGCCTATAGTCCGAACTTCGGGGACGGTTTCCTCGGCAAGGTTCTGGGCAAAGACAAGACTGTGATCCGGGCCGGATACTCGCTACGCTACTACACCGAGGGTGCTCAGAATTTCTGGGCCTACGCCTCGAACAGCGGGAGCTTCTTCTACCAGTTCGGGAACCTGACGTCCAACCCCACCGTGACGCTCGGGAATTTCACACCGGGGACGTTGACCTATGGCGATCCGCTGCCGCCTTACTTGCTTTCGCCGGCCGCCTACAAGTCAACTCTTACGGGAGCCGAACTGTTCGGAACCCAGACCTACCGGGCGTTTGAGCGCAACATTAGCCACCCCTACGTCCAACAGTGGAACCTCGGAATTCAACGGCAGATCGGGTCGGGAAGCGCGATTGAGATCCGCTACGTAGGCAACCTCTCGCTGCATCAGTGGCTGTCTCACAATATTAACGAGATCAATATCATCGAGAACGGGTTCCTGCCGGAGTTCCGGAACGCCCAAAGGAACCTAGCGGTGAACCGGGCCAGCGGCCGAGGGGCTTCCTTCGCCAACAACGGCTTGCCCGGTCAAGTGGCCCTACCCATCTTCAATGCCGCCTTCGGCACTGCCACCGGCAACTTCACCAGTGGAGCCTTCGTCACGAATCTCGACAATGGGGCCGCCGGGACGCTGGCCAACGCCTTGGCCGCGAATACCACGTTCTTCTGCAACATGGTCGGCACGCCGAATTTCCCGGCTTGCGCGAACCGAGGCGTGAATGTCCCGGGCGCCGGGTACCCCATCAACTTCTGGCAGGTGAATCCGTATGCCACCGGCCGGAATGTTTTGTATCTGGACGGCGCTGGCCACACCAACTACCACGCCCTTCAAGTAGAGTTCCGCCAGCGGCCGACGCATGGAATGCAGTTCAACTTGAACTACACATGGGGCAAGTCTCTGGGCGTTGCGGCGCAGAACGGGATCCAGGGAGAGGGCAACAGCATTTACTACACGGCCCGCAACTTCAAGCTGAACTACGAGCCCAGCTTGTTCGACATTCACCACGTCTTCCGCGCGAGCGGCACATACGATTTGCCGTTCGGCAAGGGCAAGCCTTTCCTGAACCAGAACGCCGTCCTGGACAAGGTCTTTGGCGGATGGACTCTGGGAACCATCACCACCATCCAGAGCGGCACCCGCGCGCAATTCACCGGCGGCTACGGCACATTGAACACCAACGACTCAGGCGTGGTCCTGAACGGCATCACAACGGCGGACCTGCAGAGTGCCGTAAAGGTGCAGAAACTCGGCAGCCCCTGGGTGCAGACCTTCGATCCCAAGCTCATCGGATCGAACGGAGCAGCCAACCCCGCATTAATCGCCCCGAATACCAACCCTGGCTTCTTTGGATACCGGCCTTGGATCTACGGACCCGGGTGGTACAACGTGGACCTTTCAGTAAACAAGACCGTTCCGATCCGCGAGCGGTATCGGGTCACGCTGCAGGCCCAGTTCCTGAATCTCTTCAACCACACCAACTTCAGCCTCGGTGGCACGGGGATCCAGAGCCTCACGTTCGGCCAGTCAACGGGAGGACCGGGAGGCGCGCGCAACATTGAGTTCCGGCTGAACTTCGAGTTCTAGGGAGTTCTAGCCGGCGTTAGAGCACCACCCTAGCCAAGGCCCGCTGGTTCCACCAACCGGCGGGCCTTTTTCTTTCTGCTATTCCATTCTCATCTTCAAGATCGTCAGCGAATGTGCGGGGAAAGTGTAGGTGAAGCCGTTGGCTTCCAGCGTTGCCGTCAGCGAACGCGTTACAGGGACCACCTTCTTATCGTCTCCAAACGTGTGCGTAGCCTTCAGGTCTGGATGATTCATCTGCCAGACCTCCACGCCGGCCGCCAGCTTGCCTTCCTGGTTCTCGATCCGGGTGGTGATGTCCTGAGCCTTGCTGCGGTTGAGCACGTTAACGAACACCGTGCGGTTCTTGGCGTCGTACGTTGAGGACACGTCCAGATACGGAAGCGCTCCGGCGCGGTTGGGCACCTTGTAAGTGGGGGAGTTGACTGAAGCGGTCAGGGCGACGTTGCCGCGCTGCTTGCTGTATTCCACCAACGGAAAATAGATGGGCTGCAGGAAGAGCCCTTGCTTGTTGGTCATGATCGGGGCGATCACGTTGACCATCTGCGCCAGGTTGGCCATCTTCACCACGTCGGCATGGCGGAAGAAGGAGTTGAAGAACATACCCATGGCCAGGGCGTCCTCGAAGTTGTAGATCTCCTCCAGCTTCTCGCGGTTGCCGGTGCGATACCAGACGTTCCACTCGTCGTAGGCGATGTAAATCGGACGCGGATTCGGCCCGGTCTGCACTTCCTTGATCTGGGCCGCGACGGTCTCGATGTAGCGGTCGATGGTCTGCGACCATGCCAGGAACCGTTCCAGGTCGTTATCGCGGTTGTTGATGTAAGTGTGAATGGAAATGTAGTCGGCCTGATTGCGCAACGTTTGCAGAACCGTCCGGCTCCAGTTCATCCAATCCGGACCGAAATTGCTGGGACCGTTGGCGATCAGCTTGATTGACGGGTCCACCGACCGCATGGCCTTGGCGGCCTCCAGGGCAAACTTGGCGTAGTCCTCTGCGTTCTTGTGCCCGAGTTGCCAGCCGCCGTCTATCTCGTTGCCCAAGCCCCAGTACTTCACCTTGTAGGGTGCCTCGCGGCCGTTCTTGCGGCGCTGATCGGCCCAATACGTCCGGCGGGACTCGTTGGTGTATTCCACCCAGTGCCGCGCGTCGTCGATGGTGCCCAATCCAGCGTTGATGCAGATGAACGGCTCGGCCTGGATGCGTTCGCAATAACGCAGGAACTCGTCGGTGCCGAAGCGGTTGCTCTCCAGGTCGTTCCACGCCAGTTCCATTCGCACGGGGCGCTGGTCCTTGGGCCCGATGCCGTCCTTCCAGTTGTACCCGGACGCGAAGTTGCCGCCCGGATAGCGCAGGATCGAGACGCCCAGCTTCTTGACCACCTCCATCACGTCGGTGCGATAACCGTCCTTGTCGGAAAGCGGGCTGCCTTC
>CAYPHP010000067.1:7886-8520 GCA_964410045.1 uncultured Acidobacteriota bacterium
TCCTCGTAGATGCCGCCATAGATCATGCGGCCCAGGTGTTCGGCGAAGTTGCCGAACAGATGTGGATGGACCTCGCCGATGGTGCGGTCGATGTCGATCTTGATGCGGGCGGCCGGCTGGGCCATGGCGGACACCGCAAGGAGCAGGGCGAGAATGAGACGCATAAGAAACCTCCCACTGATTGCTCGGATTACACGGATACGGAAACGGGACGCCCGGCAAACTCGACGGAACGCGTCTTGTCTCCGAATTTCACTTCGAAGTTGCGACGCCGCAGCATCCGCGAGCCCGGCTCCAAGCGCAGGCTCAACGCCTTGGCCTGGTCATTCCAGGCCATCTGGATGCCCATCCACTCGCCCTTGCGATGGTTGAACGAACGGCCATCATCGTCGTAAAGCAGGAACGAACCGTCCGCGCCGGGATGGATGCGAATCTCGGTCGGCTCATCGACTTTCTCTTCGGCGTACTGCCGCACCGGACTGCTCCCGATGAAGACCATGGCCTCCACCGGAACCCCGGTGAGCTGCACGACGTCCGCGATCGGCTGGATGTCCGCGGCCACCGTTCGGGCCGCGCAGGAAGCGCGGATGCTCATGCGCTGGCTGTCGATCTCACGGCAGAGCCGCACGACCGC
>CAYPHP010000067.1:8530-11352 GCA_964410045.1 uncultured Acidobacteriota bacterium
GATCGCGCCGGCGCGAACGAACAGAGGCGTGGTTTCGAGATCGACGGCACGGCTGATGACGCGTCCGCCCTCCATTCGCTCGCCGGTCCAGAAGTCGAACCATGCGCCACGCGGCAGATAGAGCTGGCGCGTCGTGGCCCCTTCCTCCACGACCGGCGCCACCAGAATGTCGCGGCCCCACAGGTATTCATCGCCGCGGGCGACTGCGGCAGGGTCATCGGGATAATGCAGCCAGAGCGAGCGCATGATCGGCAACCCGTTTACCGTGCATTCGCGGACCGCGCTGTAGAGGTACGGCATCAGGCGGTAACGCAGGTTCAGGTATTTGCGGCAGACCACTTCCACCTGCGGGTTGCGCAACTGGCTGGCGTCGGGAATCGCCGCGCCGCTGTATGTGCTGAGTTCCGTCGGGCCGGGATCGCCGGTATTCCATCCCCACGGCAGGCGCAGTTTCCAGGCCCGTCCGTGGGAGCGGAACAGCGGGCAGAAAGCGCCGAACTGAAACCAGCGTAGGAACAACTCGGCGGTGAACTCCTTGGTCGGCACGAATCCGCCGATGTCTGTACCCCAGTAAGGAATGCCGCTCAGGCCGGTGTTCACCGCCACCGGAAGGTGAGTCTTCAGCGTTTCCCACGTGGTGAAGACGTCGCCCGACCACAGGAACGAACCGTAGCGCTGCATGCCGGCATAGCCGTTGCGATGCAGGGCGAAGGGCCGTTCGTTGGGCCGGTCGGTCTGCGGCGCCTCCCAATACATCCGGTTGCGCGTTAGCCGGGAGACCGCGTCGAGGGGATCGCCCTCGTCGGGCCACCAGCCGTCCACGCCCAGAGCGAAAATCGGGCGATGCGTCTGCCAGTAACAGCTCGGTTGCTCTTCCGACGGACGCGCGGCGTCGCACGGATCGCTGACCCGGCCGCGCATCCGGCGCGCCCGGATCACCACGTGCAACGCCACCTTGAAATGGTCCTGGTGGAGCTGGTCGAACATCGCCTTGGGGTCGGGGAAGACTTTCAGGTTGAAATCCCATTCCCCATTGTTGGTGTTCCAGCCCGAGGGGCAGAATCCCGTCCCCAGGTAGATCATCGTGTCGCAGGGCAGCTTCTTCTCTCGGAACGTTTTGGCCTCCTCGAGGATCTCCTCCCGGCTGGCCAAAGTGCGATGCGACTGCTGGTAACCGAAGCTCCACAGCGGCGGCAACTCGGCCAAGCCTGTCAACCGCGCGTACTCGGCCATGATCGTCGCCGGGTCGCGGGAAACCACGACGAAGATGTCCAGAGGGAGCGCGACCATCGGCACCGGCGGGAGAAACTTCCCTCGCGGACCGGTGAAGTCAAAGGTCCCCAGCGGCTGATGGATGTACATCGCCCAGCCGCCGGTTCCGATGAACCACTGGATGGGTACCCGCCCGCCGTGCGTGCGGAGCATGTACCCGCCCTGACCGCTACGCATGCGGTCGGTGGAGCCGCGGCGATCAAATTGCGGTCCTCCTTGCCCCAGTCCGAGCAGGGGAGAGTCGCCCCGGATGAAGGACAGCGCTCCGGTGGCCTGGTCGAATTGCAGATCCTGAACCTTAGCGCCGCCCGCATCGTGAATGGCGAAGGAAAGCGGATTAGGGGAGACATCAACCCTGAGGTTGCCGGCCTTGACTCGCTGCATCCGCGTCAATCCCCGCAGGATGGCCGCCGGCTTGCCCCAGGACGTCTGCACCAGCGCTCCGTCGTCGGGTACGGCGAACGCCCGGCCGCCCTGCACCGGAACGACGGTCAGCCGGACGGTGTGAGGGCTGACCGAAGTCACCTGGATCTCCATCTCGCGGGGCGGTTCGGTTGCCGTCTGCGGGCTGGAGGCATGCGCGAGGAGTGTGGCTCCTGCGGCTCCGGCCTGTTTCAGGATGGCTCGGCGACTGTATTTGGCGGTCATAATCAGCCTCCGACATTACGACAATCAGGGAGGCGACTGCAAGCGTTTACATCGGTTTTCTGCTAGGCTACCCGAATGCGAACTTTCGCCTTCCTGCTTCTGGTTCCGCTGATGACGGCCCAAGCCCTGGTTGATGTGCGAGTGGATGCCTCATCCAAGCTGGGACCGTTCCGGCCAGTGTACGCCTTCTTCGGTTACGACGAGCCGAACTACACCTACATGCCTCACGGCAAGAAGCTGATCCGCGACCTGGTAGCGCTCAGCCCGGTGCCGGTGCAGATTCGCGCCCACCACTTGCTGGTTACCGGCGACGGCTCACCGGCGATGAAGTGGGGATCCACCAATGTCTACACGCTGGATGCTTCGGGCAAGCCCGTCTACGACTGGACGATCATCGACCGGATCTTCGACACGTACCGCGATGCCGGCGCGCGCCCGCTCGTGGAAATCGGTTTCATGCCCGAGGCGCTGTCGACCAATCCGCAGCCATACCCGCGGAACTGGCCAAATCGCAATGAGGGCAGGGGCTGGTCCCAGCCGCCGAAGGACTACGCCGCGTGGGCCGAGCTGATCTACCGGTGGGTACGCCACTCCGTCGAGCGCTACGGGAAGGCTGAGGTCGAGCAGTGGTACTGGGAGCTGTGGAACGAGCCGGACATTTTCTACTGGCGCGGCACGCCCGAAGAGTACAACAAACTCTACGATTACACTGCGGACGCCGTCAAGCGCGCGCTGCCGACGGCGCGCATCGGCGGCCCGACCACCACCGGTCCGGCGGACGCCAAGGCTGCGGCTTATCTGAAACAGTTCCTGGAACATTGCGCGCGCGGCGTGAATGCGGTTACGGGCAAGCGCGGCGCGCCGCTCGACTTCATCGCCTTCCACGCCAAGGGATCGCCGCG
>CAYPHP010000068.1:0-11199 GCA_964410045.1 uncultured Acidobacteriota bacterium
AGTCGGCCTGATAGCTGCGCCGGTCGCCATGTTTCGGCGCGGAGTCGGCGGCTTGGCGAAACGGTCCGTAGAAGGCTGACGCGAACTTCGTGGAATAAGAAAGGATGGCGGTATTGGTGAAGCCTTCTTCGTCCAGCCGGCGTCGGATCGCTTCCACGCGCAGATCCATCATGTCGCTGGGCGCGACCACGTCCGCGCCGGCGCGAGCATGCGCCAGGGCCATGCTGCTGAGCAGCGGCAACGACTCGTCGTTCAGAATCTCGCTGCCTCGAACCACGCCGCAGTGTCCGTGATCCATCGCTCCGCAGAGGCAAACGTCGGTGAAGATCACAATCTGGTCGCCGAGAGCCTTGCGCAACGCTCGCACTGCCGTCGGCACCAAACCTTTTTCTGACGTCGCCGCTGAGGCCTTGGCGTCTTTGTTCTCGGTGACCCCGAACAGAAGTACGTTGGTGATCCCCAACTCGAAGTCCTTGGTCACGCGATCGACCAGCTTCCTGATGCCCATCCGCGAAATCCCTGGCATCGACTCCACGGGAGCTTCCCCGTTGCCGTCCATCACAAAATGTCCTTGGATCAATCGCGCGGGGTGCAAGCGCGTCTCGGCCACCGCTTCGCGGAGCGCCGCCGTGCGCCGGAGCCTTCGGAGTCGTGGAGTCATCTGCAATCCTTTTGTCGCGATAATTCGAACAACGCAGCAATCACCGCGTCGGGACCGGACCCACCGGTCCTCCGGTGCTTCAGGTTGCTCTTGTCCAGAGCCGCAGCCGTGGTTTCACCCATGGCCACACGTTGAACTTCACCGGACGGTTCCCAGCCCAGCGCTTCGGCCGCCTTCACTGCCGACGGGCTGCCATAAACGCGGACTTCGCCGGCGGCGGGCGGCGCCAGCGGTCCCTCAGCCAGACGCGTTCGATAGAGCGTGATCCGCTCGACATCCGCGCCCTTGGCCATCAAAGTTGCCGGCAGGTCCGCTCCCGCGCCTTCGGCGCAGGGAAACAGGACCCGGCACCCGGGCCGGACTTCGAGGTCCTGCGCCAGGCTGCGGGCGTCACCTGAGCCGACCACATGCACGGGGAATCCGGCGTCAGTGAGGACGCGCGCCGTTGAATTGCCGACCGCGGCAACGCGCACGTCGACCGGCGCTCGCAAGCCCGCCAACCGCCGCGCCGTCTCCCTGCTGGTGATCACCAGCAGGTCTCCGGCTTTCAAGCTGGCAAGACGCAGGGCTAGGTCGGTAGCTTCCACCGATTCGAAGCGCAGCACCGGAGCCAAGCGAGCGGTACCGCCGAGCGCGCTGATCCGCGCGGCCAGCGAACTCTCCGCGCTGTCCGACCCGATCAGTACAACGGCCGTTCCCGCCAGCGGACCGCATCCTGTCGGCTGGCTGGTCCTCAGGCCTTCCCAAAGTCTGTTCGCTGCTTCGGCTGCCGTCGCGCCTTGTGCGGCGGCCCAGCGTGAGGGCGCTTCAGGGGTTGGATGTCCCGCGCCCAGGAAGGCCAGTCCGCGATATCCGGTTTCCGATTTCGCGATACTCACACCCAGCGGCAAGCTGCATCCACCGCCGGCTTGAGTCAGCAGCGAGCGCTCCGCGGCCACGATCGCATCGCAACCGGGATCGTGCAGCCGATCGCGGCACAGCTTGATGGCGGCAGTATCTGCAGCGCGGACCTGCACCGCCAGTGCCCCCTGCCCCGGCGAGGCCACTAGCAAGTCTTGTGGAAGAGTGATGTCCACGAGGCCGGACAGGTCCAGGCCCAGGCGCGCCAATCCGGCGCGGGCAATCAGCACCGCGTCGTAGCGCCCTTCCCGCAGACGATTCACGCGCGTAGGCACGTTGCCGCGCAGGAACTCCACTTGGAGGTCTGGACGCAGCGCTTGAAGCTGCGCCGACCGGCGTGGCGCCGATGTGCCGACCTTCGCGCCGCGCTTCACCGGCAGGAACAAAGCGTCCGGCGCATGCGCTTGCGGGGCGATCAGCAGGCACTCCGCCGCGTTCTCCCGTCCGAAGACCGCGGCGACCGTCAGTTCCTTCGGACCCTCAGTGGGCAGATCCTTGAAGCTGTGGACCGCCAGATCCACGCGGTTGTCGATCAGGGCCTGCTCGATTTCCGCAGTAAAGAAAGCCTTGCCCTCGACGCCGCTCAGCGGCACATCCTGAATGTGATCGCCGCGGGTCTTGATGATCACGATCTCGGTCGGGACACCAAGGAGCCCGGCCACATGCCGCGCCTGCCAAAGCGCCAGGTCCGATCCGCGAGTTCCGATGCGCAGGGTCATATGCGCGTCTCTTCGCGGGCCGCCTCCTCGCTCTGCCGCGCCGCCGACATGTCACAGGCCAGGCGCTTCAGTGCGGTCACCGGCAGGCTCATCAGGCGGTTGAACGTGGTGCGCGCCCAGCGCTCGACGGCGCGGCGGTCCGGATCGCTCAAGTGCGACAGCCGTCCGCTGAGCAAGGCCTCCAGTTCATGATCGAAGATGTCTTTGGAGACGCGCTGCAAGTCGTCCACCGCGGGTCCGGCCAGGTCCTCGCCCGAGCGGCGCGCGAAGGTAGCCACGTGATCGTCGACGATAGTCTCCGCTTCCGCCGCCGCCTGCTCCCGATGGAGGCGGTTCTGATCTGCTTCCGCGCGCAGCACGTCCATGTCGGTGATCTCCACGCGCGGATCGTCGACGCAGGCGACATCGCGAGGAACGGCCAGGTCGAAGATCAGCAGAGGCAGCCGCGAAGGCGTGGCTCCGGCGAGCTTCTTGAGGACTTCGCCATCCAGGACCGGACCCGGCGCGGAGGTGGCCGAGAAGATCACGTCCACGGGGCGGTCACCGCGCTGGAACGTGGCCAGCGTCGCGGCCTCGGCGCCGGCCTGCTGCGCCAGGGCGCGCGCCTTCTCGACCGTCCGGTTCACGATGACGGCGGGCTGGATCCCGTGACCTTGAAGCACTTTCACCGCCAAGGTCGCCGTGTTTCCCGCCCCGATCACCGCGATCTTCTGGGCCTTGTCGGGACGCCGGTGGCTCAGAGCCCGCACCGCCAAGCTGACCACCGACACCGGAAAGCGCGACAGCACGGTGTCCGTCCGGACCTTCTTGCCCACCTGTAGAGCATGATGGAACATGGGCCCCAGAATCGGGCCGGTCAATCGCAATTCCGACCCGCGGGCATAGGCTTCGCGCACCTGAGCCAGGATCTGGTCCTCGCCCAGGACCAGCGAATCGAGCGATGACGCGACGCGGAACAAGTGGCGGATGGCCTGCTGTCCGCGATAGAGATGGAACGGCAACGGTGCACCGGATCGGTTCGGTGGGTCTGGCGAATCGAGCAGGTGGCTGCTGATGGCCTCGCGATCGCCCTCGCCGGGCAAGTCGCCTTCCTCGCGGGCAAAGACCACTTCGACGCGATTGCAGGTGGCCAGCACCACCAGTTCCGAAGCGCCCAGCACGTCGGCCAAGGCGCGCCAGTCTTCATCGCGTTGCGGCCGTCTGACCCTTCCCAGCCCCGTCACATCCGTCTCGTGAATCGAGATCCCGACGATTCCGATGCGTTCCATGGGTTCGACCTCAACTATACCGTAGCGAAAGTCGACAGTCGAAGTGTCATGGCTTTGTCACGGCAGATCTGCCCACAAGCGGCTATCATCATTGACTGGACATGGCTTCCCCCAGAATCGGCGTCCTGGTGGCCCAACTGGGCACGCCGGATGCGCCAACCACCAGCGCGCTGCGGCGCTATCTCCGTCAATTTCTAGGGGATCGGCGGGTGGTCGAGCAGAACCCGTTGATCTGGTGGTTCGTGCTGAACTTCCTGATCCTGCCCCGGCGGCCAGCCCGGTCGGCGGCCCTTTACCGCCGCGTCTGGACCGACCGCGGATCCCCGTTGCTGCTCTATTCACTGGCCCAGGCCCAGGGTCTAAGCCGACGGCTGGGAGCAGGCATTCAGGTGGAAGTGGGGATGCGCTACGGCAACCCGTCGATCGCCTCGGCCTTGGACCGCCTGCAGGACTGCGGCCGGGTGCTGGTCTTCCCCATGTTTCCGCAGTACACGTCGGCGACCACCGGCTCGGTTCACGACGCCGTCTTCGAGCACTACGGGCGGACGCGGGTGATCCCGGCACTGCGGATTGTGCCCCCCTACTTTGCCCACGCAGCTTACATCGACGCGCTGGCCGCCATCGCCCGTCAGGAGCTGGCCAAGCTTCCCTGGAAACCGCAGCGTGTCCTGCTTTCCTACCACGGCATCCCGCAACGCTTCGTCGACAACGGCGACGTCTACTCCCAGCATTGCGAAGCGACCACCGCAGCGCTGCGGCGGGCGTTGAGCGAGGGTCTGCAACAGTCCTATCAATCGCGTTTCGGAAGCGAGGAATGGCTCAAGCCCTACACCGACGAGACCCTTTCAAATCTGCCCGCCGAAGGCGTCACCCGGTTGGCGGTGATGTGTCCGGGATTCACTGCGGATTGCTTGGAAACCATCGACGAAATCGGCCGCGAAGGGCGCCACACGTTCCTGGACTCCGGCGGCCAGGAGTTCGCGCTACTCCCTTGCCTGAACGATTCGACGGTCTGGCTCGACGCCATGGCCGCGATCGCCCGTGAAGAACTCGCGGGGTGGTTGGACTAATC
Organism: uncultured Acidobacteriota bacterium; assembly: GCA_964410045.1. GTDB lineage: Bacteria > Acidobacteriota > Terriglobia > JAJPHL01 > JAJPHL01 > CAYPHP01. The sequence continues at coordinate 4,621 of CAYPHP010000068.1, forward strand.
TCGTTACGGCCGGTGCCGGCCGATTGCCGCGCACGCCTCCTTCACCGCATTCCCCAACGTCCGCGTGGACTCGCTGAAGAAGGCGTCACCGGTCTTGTTGTCGAAGACCACCACCTTGTTGCGGCGCAGGAAGAAGTCCTTGCCGGCCTCGTGGTCGAGCTGCACGATAAAGTCGGCCGCGTCCTGTTTCATGGTTACGGTGACCGCGGGACAGCGTTCGTGAAAGGTCTTGATGATCTCGGCGGTCTGCGGGCGCGCGCCGCCGCCGTGATTGATCCGCCAGGAACTGCTGTCCTTCACGAAGACACGGGGCTTCTGGGTCTGCGCCGCCAACCCCACTGTCAGGACTGCAACACCACATAGAACGAGTCTCGCCACTTGCATAGGTCGTCCCCCTGCGCTTTGGACGCATAAGTCCATCGTCCCGTTTCCATGGCCTGCGTTTGGTGCTATCCTTCGCCCACGTCCGGAGGGAACGAATGTCTACCAGGCTAGTGAAAGATGGCAGTTCATTTTGCAGTTCGGCTTGGAGTGCGGCGGCTCGCCGCCGCATGCGGTGGCAAGCCACCGCACTCCAAGTCCTGATACTCGTGACGCTGGCGGCGGGTCTCGCAGCGCAGGAACCGGGCGAGCGCGGGCCGCAACTGGTCCCCGCGCCCGACCGCCGCGCCGACGAAGGCAAAGGTCCGTTCAAGACCCTGGTGATCCGCGGCGGCTTCCTGATCGACGGCACCGGCGGGCCGCCCCGCGGACCCGTCGACATCGTCATCGAGAACAACCGCATCCGCTCGGTGCGCACGGTCGGCAATCCGGGTGTGCCCCTGCGCCCCAATCGGCCGCCGGAAAAGCCCGACTACGAAGTGAACGCTACGGGTATGTACGTGATGCCCGGCTTCGTGGACATGCACGTTCACGCCGGAGGACCGCCCAAGAACGCCGAGGCTGAGTACGCCTACAAGCTATGGATGGCCCACGGCGTCACCACCGTCCGCGGCGTGCCGCTGGGACCCGTGGACACTTCGGCGAAGGAGAAGGCGCGCAGCGCCGCCAACAAGATCGTAGCTCCGCGGATCTTCGACTATCAGCGGCCGGGGTCGGGATGGGGTAAGGGGCCGGTGCGTGACGCCGAAACCGCCCGCGAATGGGTCCGCTGGTGCGCCAACAACGGCGTGGACGGGATGAAGCTCGGCTCTCACCCGCCGGAGATCATGGGCGCCCTGCTCGACGAAGCCAAGAAGCTCGGCTTGGGCTCGACCGCTCACTTGGGACAGGAAGGCGTGGCCCAGATGAACGCCATCAAGGCCGCCCGCCTGGGCCTCGGCACGGTCACGCACTTCTATGGACACTTCGAATCGCTCCTGAAGGACTACGTGGTCCAGCCCTGGCCCGTGGACCAGATCAACAACAACGAACAGCAGCGCTTCGGCCAGGTGGCCCGGCTGTGGGACAAGATCCATCCGCCGGGCAGCCCGGAATGGAACGCGTATCTCAAGGAACATCTGGCGTTGGGCACGGTGTTCGATCCCACGTTTATTCCCTATCTCGCCGGCCGCGACGTGATGCGCATGCGCAACGCCGAGTGGCATGATCAGTACACGCTGCCGTCGCTGATGGACTTCTACTATCCCAGCCGTACCAATCACGGGTCGTATTGGTATTACTGGACCACCTGGGATGAGATCGCCTGGCGGAACTTCTACCAGGTCTGGTTCCGGCTCGTAAACGACTACAAGAAGATGGGCGGCCGGGTAACCGCAGGCTCCGACGCCGGCTTCATCTACTCGACCTACGGCTTCGCCTACATCATCGAGCTGGAACTGCTGCAGGAAGCCGGATTCCATCCGCTGGAAGTGATCCAGGCCGCGACCATGAACGGCGCGCTGACGCTGCATGAGCCCAAGAAGAAGCCCCTCGAGTTCGGGATCGTCCGCGAAGGAATGCTGGCCGACCTGGCCATTGTGGACCACAACCCTCTCGAGAATCTGAAGGTCCTCTACGGCACCGGCGCGGTCAAGCTCAACGATCAGACCGGCAAGGCCGAGCGCGTCGGCGGCGTGAAGTGGACGGTGAAAGACGGCATCGTCTACGATGCCAAGCAAATGCTCGCCGATGTCGCGCGCATGGTCGAGAAGCAGAAGCAGGAACGCGCCAAGGGCAAATGAAGCGCGCAGCCTTGCTCATCTTGCTGGCCGGGCTCTCGGCCTGGCCGCAGTCGCTGGGTGAAATCGCGCGCAAGAACCGCGAAGCCAAGGAAGGCAAGAAGGCTGCGAAGGTGCTCACCAACGACGAGTTGTCGCCGGGCCAGGCCGACAAGCTGCCCCCGAATCTTGCGCCGGGCACGCAGAGTTGCGGCACGGATCAGAAGTGTTTCCTGGCGGCGATCGACAAAGGCACGCTGGCTTGGATGATCAAGTCGGAGAAGGCTTACGAGGAGAGCGCCCTGGTTTCCACCTCGACCACGTGGTGGACCACCGGCTTCGAAGGAGACATATGTTCGGTCTCGATCCGGCTGAACGAATTCAGCGCAGAGATCGACGAAGAGCGTGCCAAGCGCCGCCCGCAGGACCGGGCCAGAATCGAGGCCATGTTGGCGCAATTGAAGGTGGAGACGCCGAACATTATCGGCAAGGAAAACACCTGCCGGCTGACCCGCGCCGATCTGAAGAAAGCTCTTACGGGAACCGGCCTGAGCGTAACCACGGCCGCCGTGCTGGCTTTCTATGACAAGAGCTGTACGGGTCCGCTGTTTCCTGACAAACGCTGAAGCGATCCAACCACAAAGGCACAAAGAACACAAAAGGGCAGCTTCTTTCTTGGTGTCCTTTGTGCCTTTGTGGTTAAAGGCCAAACACAAACAACGCATGACCCGCGGCGATCGCGATGTACTGCTTCCCTTCGCTCAGATAGCTGATCGGGCTGGCGGTGATGGCGCCGCCGGTGGCGAAGCGCCACAGGGGCTTGCCGGTCGCGGCGTCGAGGGCGAAGAACTGGCCTTCGTTGCTGCCGCCGAAGACCAGCCCTCCCGCCGTCGCCAGCACGCCGGCCCACGGCGGTGAGTACAACGGAAACTCCCAACGTTGCGTGCCCGTGAGCGGGTCAAGCGCCTTCACCGATCCGCTCGGCTCGACGCCGGGAATCCCGCGAATCCCTCCCGCACTGAAGTACGCGCCCGGACGATACTCGGCCGTCCCCTTGTAGATGGTGGTGCCTTCTTCGCGCGCCGCAACGTAAAGCAGCTTCGTCAGCGGGCTGTACGCGGGACTCATCCAATTCGTCGCGCCGTGGAGACCGGGATAGATGATTTTGCCCTCGACGGTCGGCTCCATGCCCGGCAGTTCGATCGGCCGGCCCTTGGCATCCAGACCCTTAGCCCAGGTCTGCTTGGCAAAAGGCTTGCCCAGCAGGAACGCTCCTGTGCGCCGGTCGAGCAGATAGTAAAAACCGTTGCGATTGGCGACCGCCACCAGCTTGCGAGCGCCGTCGTCAATCAGCACAGGCACGTGATTCGCGTCCCAATCATGCGTGTCGTGCGGAGTGAACTGGAAATACCAACGAAGCTTGCCAGTGTCCGGATCAATCGCCAGCAAACTGTTGGCGTAGAGATTGTCGCCCTCGCGAACCGAACCGTTGTAATCCGGGCCGGGATTGCCTGTTCCCCAGTAGAGCAGGTTCAGTTCCGGATCGTAGCTTCCAGTAACCCAGGTGGGCGCGGATCCCGTTTTCCAGCTATCGCCGGCCCAAGTCTCATTGCCCGGCTCGCCGGGCCCCGGCACGGTCCAGTAACGCCAGATGCGCGCGCCGGTCTTGGGATCGTAGGCGTCGAGAAATCCGCGAATGCCGTACTCTCCGCCGGAAATTCCGATGATCACTTTGTCGCGCACCACCAGCGGCGCCACGGTGATGGAATGCCCAGTCTGGTAGTCAGCGACGGTCACGTCCCACAGGACGCGACCGGTGACCGCGTCGAGCGCGACCAGGTGCGCATCCACCGTGCCGATGAAAACGGTCTGGCCCAGCAGCGCCACGCCGCGATTCACCTGTCCGCAGCAGACCCGGATGTCCGTCGGCAGCGGACGACGGTAGGCCCACAGCGGACGTCCGGTGCGCACGTCGAGCGCCGTGGCATTCGACGGCGGTTCGGAAATGTACATCACCCCGTCCACCACCAGCGGCGAAGTCTCAAACGCATTCAGATCCTGGATCTGATAAACCCACGCCGGTTTCAGTCGGGCGACGTTGGTCTTGGTGATCTGATCGAGCGGCGAATAACGATGGCCGTTATTGGTCCCGGAGTACGTCGGCCAGCTCTGCGCGGACAGCGCCAGTGCCGCGAGAAGGACCAGCGCCCTCATGGCCGCAGCCCCGCCAGGTAAGCGACCAAATCTTGCAGCTCTTCAGACGAAAGCAGCCCCTTGTAGCTGGGCATCGGCGACTTGCCCCAATCCTTGCGCAGCTCCTTCAGCTCGCTCTTCCAGAAGGAGTGCAAACGATCAGAGGCGTCCCGGATCTGGATGGAGAAGCTATCTTCATTCAGCCTTACGCCGGTGATCTGGCGTCCGTCGCGTGTGGTGACGCGGACCTGGAGAAAGTTGTCGGGCATGAATGTGATGCGGCGATAGAGCGTGAAATTGTCGGGAACATTGGCTTCCGGATCGACGACGGCGGCGCGAAGATAGGCCGGACTGCGCCGCGCTCCAATCTCGCCCAACGCAGGACCGCTGCGTCCGCCACGAAGCCCGACCGCGTGACACTCGCCGCAATTGCCTTTTCCCCAGAAGACTTTTTCGCCGCGCCCCGCGTTGCCCGGCACAGGCGTTGCCGCGATGCGGCCCAGGCCTCTGACATAGGCCACCATCGCCTGCAACTCGTCGCGCGTCAGGCGCGTGGGCGGCATTTCCGTCCCGGGAATGCCGCGAATGATCACGTCCGCGAGCGCTGCGTCGTCGGGAGCGTGATGCAGTCGCGGCACGGCCAGGTTCGCCCCCTTGCCGCCGTCGCCGTTCGGTCCATGACAAGGAGTGCAATGAGCGGCGAAGAGGGCTTTCGCGGGCTGGGCGCTTGCCGGAAAGTCAAAAGTCAAAAGGCAAAGGGCAAAAGTCAAAAGTACGTGCGTCCTTACTTTTGCCTTTTGACTTTTGACCTTTGACTTTTGACTTTCGGGATCCATGGCCCGAATCTTACGCTATCCCTGCCGCTCGCGAACCATCATTTCCCACTCCTCCAGCGTACGTGGCCAGTCGGATCGCAACAATCGCGACAGCCCGCGATCGGCCAGCAGTTTCCCGCCGGTCTGGCACTGCGGACAATAGTTGGTCTCGTTCGACGCGTAGCGGATGCGTTGGACCTTCGTCCCGCACACCGGACACGGCTGCTTGTACCGCCCGTGCACCGCCATGCCTTCACGAAACGCCGTGACTTTCTCCGGGAAGCCGCCGGCTCGTTCGGTGCGCAGACGCGTGGTCCACTCGGTGAGCGTGGTCTTCACTGCCTCGTACAATGTACCGATCTGCGGTTCTGTCAGCCGCTGGGTCAATGCCACCGGTGACAGTCGCGCGCGATGCAGGATCTCGTCCGAGTAAGCGTTGCCGATCCCGCTGAACGCGCGCGGATCGGTAAGCGCACGTTTCAGCGTGTGATTCTCACAGGTCAATCGACGCGCGAATGCGTCGCGGTCCGCTTCCAGCACTTCCAGCCCGCCGGAATCAAGAGTCTTCACCACGTGCAATGACGCCCGCCGCGTCGACCCGGCCTCCGTAAGGATCAGCGTGCCGTTGGCAAAGTCGAACGCGGCAAGTCCGCGCCGTCCCGGAAGTTTCGTGCCGCGCTTCTTCCAGTGCAGACGCCCGGCGATCATCAGGTGCAGCACCAGCCAGATGCCGTTGTCCAAGCCAAACGCAATCCGCTTCCCCACTCTGCGAATCTCGCGGATCGTCGCGCCTTCCGCGACCTTCAACGGCGGATCAATCGTGCGCAACAGAAACGGGCTGCCGAGCCGCACACGCTCAAGCGCTTGGCCGAGGATGCGCTCCTCCAGGGCTTCGATGTATACGGTGATGTCCGGCAGTTCCGGCACGGCTTACATCATATGCCGCGACGACCGGTTGTCCTGAGGTACAACTCCTTTCCTACTTGCAGCTAGTCATCAACAGCATTGCCACCAAAAGCAGAACCGTCATGAACTTGGGCATCGAAGTCTCCTCGCAGTGCTAGACGGCTTTCAGAGTAGATTCTTAGCAAGAATTCGCGTCCCCGCCTCAGTGCGCTCGGCGCCTCTGTGGCTAGCTCTTGAAGACTTGCCTTACAATCCGACCATGCGCTTATCACGACTCTTGCTGGTTTTGACTCTCCCTGCCGCTCTATTCGGTGCTCCGTGCGCGTACCCGGTGAGGCTGTTACTCTGGAGTCCGGAAGTCAGTTCCTCTAGCCCGGTTGACGACCTTCCACGAGTTGAACTGCTTCGGTGCAACACCGGCGTACTGCAATTTCAAGCTTGGGAACCTCGTAACAAGAAACCTCTGTTCGTCCAGGATGCGAATAGCGAGGGGATCGCGCAGTTGGCGATGGTGGGAAATTACTTGG
>CAYPHP010000069.1:0-11040 GCA_964410045.1 uncultured Acidobacteriota bacterium
CCGCGGTCACGTCGATGGAGGTGGTCTGCTTGGGCGCGCCCACCGCGACGGCAAACGCGGCCACATTGGTCTTGAGGCCGAAGGCTTGGCTCGGCTGGGTCACTGCCAAGGTTACCGGAATGTTCAGCGGCGAATTCGCGGCGCCGCTGTCGATCACTGTAATGCGTCCGGTGTAGTTTCCGAGCGCCAGCCCTGTGGCGTTGACGCTCACGCTTAAGGTGCGCGCGCCGCCGGTTGCCGCCGCCGATGGGGTCACCGTCAGCCATGCGCCGCCGTCAGTGGTGGTGCTCAGGACCAGCGGATCAATGGTGCCCTGCCCGGAATTGTTCAAGCTGATGGTCTGCGCCGCGGGGTTGAAGCCTCCCGCGGTAAAGCTCAACGTGGCAGGGCTGGCGGCCAATGCCGGACCCTGCGTCGTGGTTCCGACTCTCAAGTTCACCGGTACATTTACCGGAGAGTTGAGCGCGCCCGCGGCGGTGCTGGTGATCACGCCGCTGTAGAAGCCCGCCGCCAGACCCGACGTGGCGTAGTTCACCGTCACGTAGACGTCCGGATTCAGGGTGCCGGCGATCGGCGCCGACAGCACAATCCAGTCACCGCCCGTGGAGGTCTTCGAAAAGGTTGGGACCAGCCACGGGCTCCCGACATTGCGAAGCGTGAGCACGGAGGCAGGCGCGTTGGCGCCCACATTCACCGAAAGATTGATCACGTCGGGCGAAGGGGCTAGAAACGCGCCCGCCGCGTTCACTCGCAGCGAGACGGGGATGACCAGCGGGAACTGGGCTACGCCGCTCTGGGTTACGGTTACCTGCCCGGAGTAATCTCCAGGAGCAAGGGCCTGGCTCGCGGCGTCGAAGGACAACTGGAAGTTCTCGGCAAAGATGCCGGAAGTGTTGCCGAGCACCGTCAGCCAGTTTCCTCCCGTGGCGGTGGTGACTTTGATGGTCGGGTTCAGCCCGGCGCCGGGATAGATGAAAATCTTCTGCTGCGGAGGGTTGCTCCCCTGAGTAGCGAAGAACGCCACGCTGTCGCCGCTGATCGACAGGGTTTGAGCCTCCGCCGGGCTGGCCGAAATCGCCAGCGCCAGCAGCAGCAGGCCTGCACTGAAACATTTTTGAAACGTACGGATCATAGTCTCCTCTTTAGTCGTTGGCCACAGCGCGTAGCCTGAGGTGGCGGAACCGGCACAGGCGCGATGTACGCGGGAGTGCCGTCACCTCGACAGTGACCCTTGAATTTTAGTTTGCGGCTGGAATAGCAGCCGACCACCGGGCGCGGTCGGCGATAAATCAAATCTACGCCCGAATTTCCGGGCTGTCAAGCTCGGCATCTATCGCTGGTTGTGACACCGATGTAACATCGAGGAGACGTGGCCCGCCGCAAACAGCCTCCTCCGCTCCCGCAGCCGCCCATTGCCTGGATTGAACGCTTTCAGGTTGCCGCCCTGGCGCTGCTGATCCTGTTGTCGTGGAGCAATTCCTTTTCCACCAGCTTTCACTTCGACGATTATCACGCGCTCAGTGACCGTTACGTAGCCGCGCCGGGCTTGGGGTTGGAGATCTTCCGCTTCGGGCAGACCCGCCCGCTCACCTACTTCAGCTTTCACCTGAACTACCTGGCCGGCGGGATGGATCCATACGGCTATCACGTGGTGAACTTTGTGCTGCATCTGGCCAACAGCCTGCTGCTGCTGGTGATCGCGCGGCGGCACCTGGCTCCGTGGACCGCCGGTCTGGCCGCGTCGCTGTTCGCACTGCATCCGATCCAGACCGAGAGTGTGACCTACATCTTTGCCCGGTCAACGCTGCTGGCCACCCTGTTTGCCTTGCTCTGTTTCTGGTTTTTCCTTCGCGAGCGATTCGCAGCCAGCGCGATCTTCTTCGGGTTGTCGCTGCTGGCCAAAGAAGAGACAGTGGCGCTGCCGGCGTTTCTGATGCTCTATGACTATGCCCGGCAGCGCCGGCCTCGCTGGGGCTATTACGCGGCCATCCTGGCGATCGCCGCCCTGGCCGCCGCGCGCCTGCTCTATCTGCTCGCGACCGTCCCAGACGCGCAGGCTGGATTCCACCTGCGCGGCGTGCCCGCGCACCTCTACGCCCTGACGCAGTTTCGAGTGATTTGGATCTACCTGCGTCTGCTACTGCTGCCGGTGGGTTTGAACCTGGATCACGACGTGGCATTGTCGCAAGGGTTGCTTACGCCTTGGACGACCCTGCCGGCAATCCTGGGCATTGTGGCGCTGGTCGCGGCGCTCGGCTGGATGCTTTGGAGGAAACGGAGCCGTCCGGCCTTGTGGACCTTGGGATTTCTGGTGCTACTGTCGCCCAGTTCCAGCATCGTGGCTCAAGCCGACCTGATCTTCGAGCACCGCACCTATTACCCTTTGACTTGCTTGGTGATCGTGGCTGCGGCGGCGCTCTCGGCCGCGGTGCAACGGTTGCCGGTCAGCGTACGGTGTATCGCGGCGGCGCTGTTGCTGTCCGGCCTGTGCATCGGCGTTTGGATGCGTAACCGCGTCTGGCACGACGAGAAGTCGCTATGGACCGACGTGCTGGCCAAGTCCCCAAACAAGGCCCGTGGTTACCTGGGCCTAGGCCGCGCGCTGGCTGCCGAGGATCCCCATCGCGCTCGGGAACTGATGGAGAAGGGTCTGCAAATCGACCCCAACTTCGCCGACTTGCAGACCAACCTGGGAGTGGTGCTGATGCGCCTGGACGATCCGCGCGCGGCGCTCAGCCGTTTCCAAAAGGCGATGGCCCTGACCCGCCCATCCGCCGACCATTGGAACAATATCGGCGCGGCGCAATACCGCATGGGTGACGTGGCTTCGGCGCAGTCCAGCTACCGCCACGCCCTTCAGCTTGATCCTTGCTTCGGCAACGCCCGCATCAACCTGATGCACGTCCTGGATGTTCAGGGCAACCGGCCGGAGGCTTGGCGGACCGGCGAAATCCCGAGTGGCTGCCGCCTACAGGTAGATCTGGCCCGCCGAATTGCGGAATACCGTAAGAATCTGGGCCCGTAAGAACTAGCGCACGATGCCTTCCACCGGACTGGACGCAGTGGCGTAGAGTTTCTTGGGCATGCGCCCGGCCAGGAAGGCCAGGCGTCCGGCGAGCACTCCGTGTTTCATGGCGGCGGCCATCTGTTCGGGATCCTGCGCCCCGGCGATTCCGGTGTTCATCAGCACGGCGTCGGCGCCCAGTTCCATAGCCACCGCCGCATCCGAAGCCGTTCCGACTCCGGCGTCCAGGATCAGCGGGACTGCGGTGATTCGCTCCCGAAGGATGCGGAAATTGGCGGGATTCTGGACCCCGAGCCCCGATCCGATGGGCGCGCCCAACGGCATGATCGCGGCGGCTCCGGCATCGATCAGCCGCAGCGCGGAAATCAGATCGTCGTTGGTGTAGGGCATCACCACAAAACCCTCTTTGGCCAGTATCCGAGTGGCTTCGAGCAATCCTTGGTTGTCGGGGAACAAGGTCTTCTCGTCGCCGATCACTTCCAGCTTGACCCAGTTGGAGAGTCCGACCTCGCGGCCGAGCCGCGCCGTGCGGATGGCTTCATCAGCCGTGTAGCAGCCCGCGGTGTTGGGCAGCAGGAAGTACTTGTCGCGCGGGATGTAGTCCAGCATCGACTCCTTGCTGCGGTCCGAGAGGTTCACGCGCCGCACCGCGACGGTGACCATATCCGCGCCGCTGGCTTCATGGCAGCGTGCCATCTGCTGGAAACTGGCGTACTTGCCGGTGCCGACAATGAGGCGGGAGCGAAACTCCCGTCCCGCGATTACCAGAGGGGTATCCATCTGCTTCATTCTATCGCAGGCGCGCGGCGTGACACCACGGCCCGTCCTGTTGTAAAATGGATGTCTGTAGAAACTCCTTGGAGGGGTACTGATGGTCAAACTGACCGATGTGGCAGTGAGCAAGGTAACCGAGATCCTCAACGCGCAGGATCCCAAGCCGGCGGGCCTCCGCATCTCCGTGGTCGGCGGGGGATGCTCCGGCTTCTCCTACCAGATGAATTTCGATCAAGCCCCCGGAATGCTGGATAAGACCTACGACTTCAAAGGGTTGAAGGTGTTCGTAGATCAGGCCAGCCTGCTCTACCTGGACGGCGTGGAGATCGACTATTTGGAAACGCTGGAAGGCGCCGGCTTCAAGTTCCACAATCCGAACGTGAAGAGCACTTGCGGTTGCGGCAGCTCGTTCAGCGTGTAACGATTCGTTTGCGGTTCAGACATGAGGCACAGAGGGCGCGACCCTCTGTGCCTCTTTTCTTTTGCGCTTAGTCAGCGGAGGGAACAGGCCCGTCGAAGGACCAGCGCACCAGGGCAGCTCCCACTGTGAAGCCGGCCCCCACCGCCGCCAGTAGCGCGAGACTGCCCTTCTTCAGCTTGCCCTGATTGATGGCATCGCCCATGGCCAGCGGGATGGTCCCGGCGGTGGTGTTGCCAAAGTGATCGATGTTGATCAGCACTTTGTCGCACGGAAGACCCAGCCGTTCCGCCGACGCGGTGATGATGCGGCGGTTGGCCTGGTGCGGAATCAGGATGTCCACGTCCTTCACGGTGAACCCGTTGCGTTCCAGCAGGGTCACGCTGGCCTCGTACATCTTGCGCACCGCAAATTTGAAGACCTGCTGACCTTCCTGATGGACGTAGTGCATCCGCTTGGCCACGGTCTCCTGGCTGGCAGGATGACGGCTGCCGCCCCCGGGCTGATGCAGGAACTGGCCGCCGGATCCATCCACTTCGTGGACGAAGTCGAGAATGCCTTCGGCTGCGTCGTCGCTGGGTTCCAGTAGCACCGCGCCGGCCCCGTCGCCGAAGAGCACGCAAGTGGCCCGATCGGTGTAATCGATGATGCTGGACATAACGTCCGCGCCAATGACCAGCACGCGTTTGTGGATTCCGTTTTGCACGAACTGCGCTCCGGTAATCAAGGCATAGACGAATCCGGCGCAGGCCGCGGAAATGTCAAAGCCCCACGCGCCCCTGGCTCCCAGGCGATCCTGAACCAGGCAAGCCGTGGCTGGAAACATGTGGTCGGGAGTGACGGAAGCGACCAGGATCAGGTCCAGGTCTTTGGCGTCCATGCCGCGCATGGCCAAGGCGCGACGCCCCGCCTCCACGGCCAAGTCGGAGGTGGCCATGCCGTTGTCTACAATGTGCCGCTGGACGATGCCGGTACGCTCCAGAATCCACTGGTTGGAGGTCTCCACCATCTTTTCCAAATCGGCATTGGTTAACAGTTTGGGCGGAACGTAGCGTCCCAACGCGGTAATCTTCGCTCGAGTCACGATGTAGTATTGAACCACAAAGGCGCAAAGGACACAAAGAAGGAAAAGTGTTCAGACCGCTTTCGCTACGGGACGCGCGACGCGTTCGGTGAGGCGGAGCAGCAGCGGCATGACCGCGGCCCAAGCCAGCGCGATCGCCGCCAGGCTGAAGAGCGGATTGGGCATCTCGACGGCGCCCAGTCGTACGCCGCCGTAATAACTGATGGGCGCGGCGACTGCGCCCAGCACCGCGGCCCACACGTAGCGTCCGGCCAGCCAGCTCAGGAACGCCGGCAGGATGCTGCCGAAGGCCATCCACAGAGCCACAATCCACGGCGGTGCAAACGAAAAGCTGAACACGCCCAGCAGGCCCAGGCTGGTGTCAACCACAAGGCCAACGATCCCGGCGATCAGCGCCAAGGCGATCGTGGCGCGGCGGTCGGAGGCCAGCACCAGGTTGAGCGCCATCAGCGCCGCCACCGCCAGTAGTCCCCAGGTCAGACGGCCTTGGCCAGCCCACTGGACGCAGGCCACCCATGCTGCCTGATATGCCAGAAAACTCACCACGCGTTTGCCCAGAGACATTGCCTAGATTCTACACCCGACACCGTCCGTGGCTAGTGACCTCTGTGATATCTTGTCTTCATGCCTCACATGGTGAAGTGCGTGAAATTCCAGAAAGAAATGCCGGGGTTGGAGGAAGTACCATTCGACAACTCCCTGGGCCAGCGCATCTATGACAACGTGTCGCAGGAAGCCTGGGAACTCTGGAAAGAGCACCTCAAGATGATCATCAATGAGTATCGCCTGAACCTGGCCGACCGGCAGGCCCAGGAGATGGTCGCCAAGCAGATGGAAGATTACTTCTTCGGTGAAGGCGCGGCGCTCCCTCCCGGGTACGTCCCTCCGCGCCGCAAAGGCTAGCGTCCGCTGAGCACCGGCAGGCTCGGCGCGGTCACAAACTTCAATTTGGCATGAGCCAGGCGAAGCGAGCGCTCCGCTTCTGCGGGCGTCTCGGATCGCGCAAAGATGAAACCCAGATAGCTCGACCCTTCCGGCCAGGGAACCAGTTTCTCACCGGCCTTGGCCGTGATGGTGATCTCCTCCACGCCCGGGACCGATTGTGCTTCATGTAAACCTTGAACTTCCTGTAGTAAACCCTCTTGGGGAATAGGGATCATCATGACGCCTGATGCCGATTTCTCGCGGCGAGGATCGAACGGAAGACCCAGCGCGTGACGCACAATCAGTTCCTCGAGACCAACACCGCCCTGGAATCGCAAGGCCTTTGCGCACAGCCCTCCGATCGGACGCCCGGCAACTTCCAGCACCCAAACGCCGCGCGCGTTCAGCCGGACCTCGGCATGGATCGGCCCATGCTCCAGGCCCAGTGCCGCACATGCGCGCGACACGGCATCGGTAATCGCCTGCTGGCTGTCCGGCGGCAGACGCGACGGCGTCACGTAAATGGTCTCCTCGAAGTAGGGACCATCGAGCGGGTCGGGCTTGTCGAACAGCGACAGAGGAAGCAGCTTGCCGCGATCCATCAGCCCTTCCAGCGCGAATTCCCGGCCCTCGATGAAGCCTTCGACCAGAATGTAGGGAGTGTTTTCGTCTTTCCTGGCCTGTACGTCAGGACCCGTGATCAGCGCGGCAATCCGTTCAAAAGCGGCGCGGAACTCCTCCGCATTGTCGGCACGAATCACGCCGCGGCTGCCGGAGAGCGAGACCGGCTTCAGCACGCAGGGGAATGGAAGGCCGGCAGGCGGGTCAGGAGCCTGCTCCTGTAATGGCATTCGGATGAACTGGGGAGTGCGCAGCCCGGCGTCCTGAAGGACTTGGCGGGCGTGGTGCTTATCGCGCGACGCGGCGGCGCCGGGCGCCGAGTGATGGGGCAGGTTGAGCATGGCCGAAGCCAGCGCCGCCGTCAGGACCGGCGCGTCGCCCACTGCCACAATGGCGTCCACCGGCTGCTTCTGCGCAAACTCGACAATCTCCTTGGCGGCACCCTGCGGACGATGGAAGTGCAACGGCAGGGCCCCGTCGTGCCAGGGATCTTCCAGCCGGTGGCAGCGGTCGGTCCCGAAGAACACACGAGCCTCCAGCTTCCGCGCGGCCTCGGCAAATGCCTGGGTCTGGTAGCCGGTGGTGGTGGCGAGCAGGAGAACGGTGCGAGTCACTCGGTAAAATCTTATCAACTTTGGAGGCATGTGCGGCTACGGAACGAGAGATGCCATAGCATGGACCGATGCGTGCATTGATCACCCTGGTTCTCTCTTGCGGCCTGCTGGCCGCTCAAACGGTGTCAGACTGGCCGGGCTGGCGCGGACCTCATCGCGACGGAGTTTCGCGCGACACCGGTCTACTTCAGCAATGGCCAGACTCCGGCCCGCCTCTGGCCTGGAAGGCCAGCGGCATCGGCGCTGGATTCTCGAGCCTGGCGATTGCCGGCAACCGTATCTTCACTATGGGCGATCGCGGCGAGGATCAGTACCTGATCGCACTCAGCCGCACGGACGGCAAGGAACTCTGGGCGTCCAAGGTCGGGTTGGCGTGGATCGACGGGATGCCGGGGCCACGCGGTACACCCACCGTGGACGGCGATCGCGTCTATGCCTTGGGCACCGAAGGCGACCTAGTGTGCGCCGACGTTGCGACCGGCAAGCTCCACTGGCGGAAGACCACACGAGAGTTCAACGGGACGATGATGTCGGACTGGAAGTACTCCGAGTCGCCGCTGGTGGACGGCGACAAGGTGATCTTCTCTCCCGGCAACTTCGGCGGCACCCTTGTCGCGCTCAACAAGACCACCGGCGCAACCATCTGGCAGGCGAGAGTTGCGCGCATCGGACAGCTCGGAAGCAACGGCGCCGCCTACTCTTCGGCGGTGGTATCGGAGGGTGGCGGCGTCAGGCAGTATGTCCAGCTCACCGGCCGCGGGCTGATCGGCATCCGCGCCAGCGACGGGAAACTGCTCTGGAGCTACAACCGCATCGCCAACGACGTAGCCAATATCTCGACGCCGGTGGTGCGCGGCGACTACGTGTTCGCGTCAACAGCCTACGGCACGGGCGCGGCGCTCTTGAAGCTGAAGCCTTCGGCAGACGGAGTCGATGCTGAGGAGGTTTATTTTCTGGAGGCCAAGACCTTCCAGAATCATCATGGCGGCTTTGTGCTGGTCGGCGACCACATCTACGCCGGACACGGCCACAACATGGGCTTGCCGATATGTCTTGAACTGCTGACCGGCAAAGTGCGCTGGGGCGGGAATGCTCGCAATGCCGGCGAGGGATCGGCCGCGGTCACATTCGCCGACGGCCGGCTCTACTTCCGCTATCAGAACGGCCTGATGATGCTGATTGAGGCTACTCCCGACGGATACCGCGAAAAAGGGTCGTTCAAGATTCCCGACGTTCGCAAGCCGAGCTGGTCGCATCCGGTGATTGCCGGCGGGCGTTTGTACCTCCGCGAGCAGGACACGCTCTACGTTTACGACCTGCGTCCGCAGTCTTAGCAGGGACAGGCTGGACAGCCTGTCCTACAAGAGCATTCAACTAGCTTGCGACGCCACGTAGGACAGGCTGTTAGCCTGTCTCTTGCGTTCCTAAACAAGAGCAAACTGCTCTTCGGTAGGCTCCGCTCAACAGTACCAGGGCTCGTTGAGGTATGGGACCTCCGCACGTCCGGGAACCGGAATTCCCGGGGCCAACCCGGCCGCCGCCCAGATGGCGGAAAAGACCTGACGACGCGGTTGTTCCTTGGCCGTCCCCTGCCCCACGATTCTCTGCACTTCGGCGTTGAGTTGCTCCACGGCGGGATCAGGGTTCCGCCAGGGATAGCTGAGCGCCGCTTCGTCGAATGGCCCCACCATGGCGCGCACGTCGTCGAGTTCGAGCAGCCGCGAGCCGGCAGGGATCAGCAGGCGGATGGCCAGTTGCACAGGCGAGACGCTCTCGCTGAGGTGCAGATCATCCAGCGTGCGTAGCAGATCCTGGTAGGCGGCCAGCGTGGTCCACGGATGGAAGGCAACAAACGTGGGATTCAGCGCCATGCCCAGGCCCTGGAAGAGCCTGACCACTTCCTCGAAGTCGCGTCGCGTATGGCCTTTGTCCAGGAGCTTGAGCACCCGATCATCCACCGACTCGATTGCGGAAGTCACCAGAACGCATCCGGTGTCGCGCAGCGCCGGCAGATGGCGCCGGTGCTGGAGCAGGTGTTCCACCTTGATGGTGACGTCGTAGCTGAGTTCCGGAAACTCCCGGTGCAAGGCCTCCCCGATGGCCAAGGCGTGCGCCGGACCGTTGAAGAAGTCGGGATCGCCAAAGGTGATGTGTTCGGCGCCCGCGGCAACTTGGCGGCGGATGTCTTCGAGCACTACATCGCGGGGCACGATCCGGAACGCGCCGTTGTACACCGGAACCACCGGACAGTGCCGGCAAAGATGCTTGCAGCCTCGGCTGGCTTCCGTGTAGCCGCTGACGCGATGTCCGCGCGCACCCAGGTGCAAGTGCGCGTAGCGCGCCAGATCCGGAAGGCCGGTACGATCGGGGATGCGAAAGTCCAGGCGGTCTAACGACACGGATTGCGGATTGCGGATCCCGGATTGCGGATTGCGGACCAGTTCCAGAAGGCCCGCTTCGAATTCGCCACCGAGGATCGTCTGCGCGCCTAGACGACGAAGGTAGTCCTCATTCATCGGGGCATACAAGCCGTAGAAGCACAGATGGGCGGTCGCGTTGAGTTGCCGGACCTTGGCCACGGCCTTGGCAGCCATCCGCGTGGCGGTGTGCATGGGGACGTAGAAGGCCACCAGGTCTGCCTCGCGCACGGCGGCTTCCGGCAGGCGGTCGCGGGAGAGGTCGGCGCAGACCACGTCTGCGCCGTCCTGACGCAGCCAAGCGGCAGGCGAGGCCAGCCCAAACGGCTGGCGGCCCAGTTCATAGGTGGAAAGGAGAACGACCTTCAACGCATTGATTGTATCAGGGGCGATTGAGAGACAGTCTACCTTACCAGACGGATCAGCGCCCACACTCCGGCCACCAGATACCCAGGCAGGGCCAGCAGAAAGTAGGAGTACAGCGGCGTCGAACGAGGGATCCCCCAATCCTGAACGCGACCGATGATGGCGGCCAGGGTCATGCACAGACCCCACAGCAGCCCCGCGCACGGGACCCAGTAGCGTCGAAGATCAGGACGTGGCGACATACACCCCTGCTAGCACCAACCTCCTTGTCTGTATTTGACGTTGGAAGTCAGGATTCGTTCCTACTTTTTCGCGGAAGTACCCGGCGTGCTAGAATCAGTGAGTCAGGCTTCGGGCTCTGTGCAATGGAGACCTGCAAACCCCGCCAGGCCCGGAAGGGAGCAACGGTAGTAGGACCCTCTGTGTGCCGCGGAGTACCCGAAGTCTGGCACTAAGCCCGCCTCTCAGCCATGTATACGGTCATTGCCCGGAAGTATCGCCCTCAGACCTTCTCCGAGGTGGTCAATCAGGAGCACATCAAGCAGACGCTGCGCAATGCCATCGAGCAGAAGCGGATCGCCCACGGCTACATTTTTTCGGGACAGCGCGGAACGGGCAAGACCACCATGGCCCGTCTGTTGGCCAAAGCACTGAACTGCGCCGCTGGACCGGCCGCCGAGCCCTGCCTGAAATGCGACTCCTGCAAGGAAATCGCCCAAAGCGGCGCCACGGACGTGATCGAGATCGACGCCGCATCCAACCGCGGAATAGACGACATCCGCGGGCTTCGCGAGAAC
>CAYPHP010000070.1:0-10993 GCA_964410045.1 uncultured Acidobacteriota bacterium
GAATCGCGCATGGAGGGCTCAAGGGCCTTCGCCAACAAGATCTGGAACGCCGCGCGGTTCATCTTCATGAAGGCCGAGGGCTCGGTGGCCGCGAAGGCCCGTCCGTTCCAGCCGCAGGCGGAAGCTGACGGCAGCGTGGCGCTCGAAGACCGTTGGATGGCTTCGCGGCTGAACCGGGTGGCCGGCGAGATTGACGCCGAGCTGTCGGCGTATCGCTTCGACCAGGCCGCGCATTTGCTCTACCAGTTCTTCTGGGGCGAGTTTTGCGACTGGTACATCGAACTGGCCAAGCTGCGCGGCACTCCGGCGGCATGGGCGAACTTGACCGCCGCTTTCGAGAATGCCCTGCGCCTGCTCCATCCGGTGATGCCGTTTGTCACCGAGGAACTATGGCAGGCGCTCACCGGAACGCCTGACGGCGACGTATCCATCGCCATACAAGAGTATCCGTCCTGCGACAAGGCGATGCTGGATGACGAAGCGGAAACGCGCATGGCGGCGTTGCAGGAAGCCATCGCCCAGATCCGCGCGGCACGCGTGGAGATGAAAGTGGAAGCGCGTCGCAAGATCGACGCCGAATTCTTTTCCCCGGACGCCGGTCTGCGGGCGATGGCGTCGCAGTATCGTGCCGCGTTTGAGCGCCTGGCGGAAGTGCATCTCGCCGTGCTCGACGCGCCGCCCGTGAAAGAAGGCGGCGTGCTGCGCCACACGACGGCCTTCGATCTGCGCATCCCTTATGCCGGGACCGTGGACACCGCCGCCGAGCGCCTGCGTCTGCAAAAAGAATTGGACGGGCTGCGCAAGCAGCTCGCGTCGCTGGAAGCGCAGCTAGGCAACGCCGAGTTCCGCGCCAAGGCTCCGGAGAAGGTGGTCAGCGGCATGGAGCAGAAGCTGCGCGAGAACCAGGCCCAGCAGCGCAAGATTGAAGACACCCTCGCCGGGCTCGGCTAAGTTTCCAGACATACGGAGGTGCCCATGATTCGATTCCTCGTTCTGGCAGCATTTCTCTCAGTCGCGGGTGCCACGCAGGCTCAATCCGACCCGCAGACATTGCAGGCGCTGCTGACGGAAGTCCGGCAACTACGGCAGGCTCTGCAGGCTCTGACTGTGACGGCGCAGAGGTCGCAGATCCTGGTCTTCCGTCTGCAGGCGCAAGGGACGGTTGTCGCTCGCGCGGCGCAACGCGTGGACGATCTTCGATCGCGCATCGCTTCACTGCAGTCGGAACGCAGGAACGCACAAAGCCAATTGAAGCAGATGGAAGAGCACCTAAGTAGCTCCCGCGACCTTGCTGAGCGGAATCGCGTGGAAGAAATGCTCACCCAACTCAAGGCGCATTTCGAATCCCTAGGCGTCACGGAGCAGGATCTCCTCACGCGGCAGTCCGAAGCTCAGGAGCAGTTGCGGATCGAACAGGGAAAGCTGGGAATCCTGGAGGAGCAACTGAACCGGCTCGATCGCGACCTTGAGACCGCCGGCCGCCCGCCGCAGTAGGACAGGCTGTCCAGCCGGTCCACAGTCTGCTAAGGCTCGCAGATCCTCCCGGCAAACTCGCTTGCAACCAACGCTTGAAAATCCTTCGTGTTGAAAGTGTACAGACGATCGGCGGAGATCTTAACGGCGCACTTCAGGTGAAGGGCGTCGTAGATTTTGCCGCCTCGGCGGCCTGCCGCCGCCATCTCCTGGATCAGCTCCCGGTAGTCTCGCGGTTCCAAGGCCACCGCTTCGAGGTGGGCCAGCAGATTCTCAATGATTCGCTGCGCTTCGCTGGGATGAATCCGCGGACTGAGAGGCGCGCTCGTGAGTACCGCGTAGACCTCCGCGACGCTGTGCTGGGAGAGGTATCCGCGACTCTCTCCGCCCTGGATGGATTCAAGAACCGCCAGGGCGCGCACGTGCCGCGGATGGCTGCCCACCGACGCAGCCACCAACACCGAAGTGTCAAAGAACAGATTCACAGCCCGAGATCCTTCCGGTGGCGAGTATCGCGTTCTTCTTCCTCGAAACGGCGCCAATCAAAGTCCTTCGGTGGCTCGCCCTGATGGACCCAGAATCCCCTCACGCGGATCATTGCCGGCTTATCCACCGCCGTCTTTAGCCAAAGCCCGTCGGGGCTTTCGGTGACCTCCAATTCCGCCCCGGCCCGCAGACCGTAACGGTCCCGAACGGGCTTTGGGAGGACGATCCGGCCAGCATTGTCGATTCGGAGCTTCATACCACGTCATTCTACCACATGGCATTAGTGATGCCATCTCGGAACGGTACGCCGATTGCTCTACTGACAGGAGGAGGGGACTCCGATGGGGAAATTCGCGCACCTTCTGGAAGACTTGGCGGCCCTGGTCAGCTTGGTCTTCATGCCTTATGTGTTGATTGCGTTGGGGTTGGGGATCGCCAGCCTGTGGGTCGTCTTACGCAAGCGGCTGCATCACCATCACCGCTAAACCCCTACTTCTTGCCGCGATAGAGGTAGGCGATCATGTCGGCCATCTCTGCCCCCGCGAACTGCGGCCAAGGCTTCCTCTGGGATTCGAAAGCGTTCAGCATGGCCGGGTGTTTCCACAACGCGCTGGTGATCGTGGTGGGTGAGGCCTTGCCCTGAAAGGCCGCCAGCAGGTCCGGTCCCGGACCGCTGGTGTGGCAGTCGGCGCAGAGCTTGGCGGTGAAGACCCGCTGTCCGCGGTTGGGATCGCCCTTCTCGTCGAAGTAGCCGACCCAGAAGAGGTACCCCACCAGGTTGTTCATCTCGCTGCCGGTGAACGTCGGGAAGGCGGCTGTGCCGGCCTTGGCGCGACGCTGCATTTCCGGGGCGTGATTCCACATGTCGGCGGCGATGTCCGCCAGGCTCTGGAACGGGCGATCCGCCGCGGGCAGGGTGACCTTACCGGCCTGGCGATCGCGCAGAACGTGGCAGTTCAAGCAGCCCTTCTGATCGAAGACCCTCTTGCCTTCTTCCGGATCAGCGGACGAAAAAGACGCCGAGCGCGAGCGGGCCGCGGGCAGGTTCTTGAAGTAGACCAGCAGGTCCGCCAGTTCCTGTCCACTCAAACGGGGATAAGCCAGGCGCTTGGCCCGCATCTTCTCGGCCATCGTGGCGGAGTGATTCCACATCTCACGGACCCAGGCCACGGGATCGGCCACTTCGTTCCATTCGGAGATCGGCGGACCGGTCAGTTGGGCATTGGGGGCATGGCAGGCGGCGCAGTTTTTGGCGGTGAAGGCGGCCTTGCCGCGGGCCGCGTCGCCGGCCGGCTCGAAGAAGCGCGCCGAATAGAAGTACGTGAACAGGTCGCCGACTTCGCGCGGTTCCAGCGCGGGAACGGCCATGTTCTTCTGGCGCATAGCCCGCCACATGGTGGGGGCGTGATTCCAAATGAGCGCCGTCAGCCGGGCGGGGGTGTATTCACCCCCCGGCCGGCGGCTAAGGTCCGGAGCGGATCCAGCTCCGGCGCCTTGAAAGGAATGGCAGTCCAGACAGCCGCGCTCCCGAAAGATCACCCCTCCCCGTCGCGCGTCGCCAGGCGGCTGTGCCTCAGCGGCGCTCGCCAGAGTTAGTAGCAATGCTATAAGGCCAGCGGCTTTCATGAACTGCCCTCCTTCAACGGGCCACCGGAGATCCCCCCACGGAACCGTGCGGCCCGCTGAAAACTTAAAGCTTTATCCGCAAACCTACTGCCAACAGATGGGAAGTGAAATTCTCGAAGCGAAGTCCATCTTCCCGGAAACCGTAATAACGCCACTCGGAGAACCAGCCCACCCTGCCGCGCACGGGAACGGAAAGCTCGATCCGTGGCTGGTAGAAGTTGGTGGGGCGCGTGCCGTCGCTCACGAGCAGCATGCCTCCCATCCCGATCTTAGCTCCCCGGCACAGGTTCAGATTCAGGAAAGCGCTGGCGCTGTGCGCGTCCTGCGAATACGGCGACATCTCCGGATCGAAGAACGGCGGCACCAAAATCCTGACGTTGGAGTTCACGATGGAACGCATGTACTCCAGCGAGAGGCTGAAGCGTTTGCCTTCCCGCGGCGCGAAGAAGAACGTCAGCGCGGTCTGCTTGGCGTCATAAGCGTAGTTGATTCCGGTAACGTCGTTCTCGCTGTTCCACAGACCGAAGGTCGCGGTCACTGATATCGACGGCCGCGGCTTATAGCGCCCGCGCATTTTGAACTTGTGGGAATCGAGCGGGCTGAGCCTGAAGTAGGCGGAATCCCCCGACGAAACCTCGCCTTCCGCCTGGAAACTGAGGTCCTTGCGCAGGTTCAGATCCATTCCCGCCAGACCTGCCCGGTTGCTCTCACGTGCGGCGTCGTTCAGACCCGTGCCGATGAGCGCGGAGGGGACCGAAGCATCGGCGTTGATGGTACGGTATCCGCCGCGCAGGGTCAGCCGCGAAGTCACCTCGAACAGCGCTTCCAGTTGGTACCTGCTGTAATTCGTGGCCAACCTGCGAAAGTCGCGGTCGGTCAGGACGGGCGAAGTCGCCGGCGTTCCGCTGATCACGTTCGTGGTTCCGGTCAAGGTTTGCGCAAACAGGGCGCTCGACGAAATATGGAACTGGTCGGTGTACCAGGATTGCAGGATGCGGATCCGCGACATCGGGCGCAGTTCCATCGCCACACTCCCGGACGGATGCGGACGCAAGGCCTCGGACGTGCCCGTGCTGGTCACGCCGGTGGCCAGAATCAAGTTGCTCAGGCTCACGAACCGGCCGGTGGCCGCGTCGGTGTAGGCTAGATTCATCGAAGGCTGGCTGAAACTGAACTGCCCGGAAAGACTGAGTTCCTTGAACGGCTCCCAGGTTCCAAGAGCGCGGCTGAAGAACCCGTCGCCGGAAGCCTTGTACTGCTGGCGGCCGTTGGTCAGGACCTGGTTCACGCCGAACAGCGGCGTGCGGCGGTTGCCGGGATTCGGGCCGGCATCGTAGAACACGCGCTCTTCGTCGCGGAAGCGCGTAGCCCCGGCCTCCAGCGTCAAGTGCCAACGGCGGTAGTTCAAATGCGTGCCGGCGCGGAAAACGTCCTGCGCATCGTCATAGCGGGCATTGGAGAGGAACTCGTTGCCCACGCCCACAAACGTGGTCAGCCCCGGTCCGCTTCCGGCGCTCCGTTGGTAGGAGAAGAACGGAGAGATGCGGCTGCCCGGAAGGAATTCCACATTGAGGTCGAACATCCGCCGCTCAATGTCCTCGGCGTTCTGGCTCAGAGGATATCCAGTGGCTAGGAATGGATTGGCCAGCGAGGGCAGGTTGTTGAAGTATCCGATGCGGCGATAGGAGAAGTCCACGCGGTAGAGCCCGTCCTTGGTAATACCGAAGCGAGCCGAGTTGTAAGGCTCGCCGCCCCACGAACGAAGGTCTACGTCCAGGCGATCGAACTTCCCGTTCTTGGGGTCCTTGAAGCTGATGAAGCCGCTGAACAGCTTGGGTCCCTCTCCGTAGTTGACGATGCTGCGGTAAACGTTTTCGTTGCCGTTCAGGCCGGGCACCCAGCGGTAGCCGAACTCGATCTCGCCAACAACATTCTCCGCCGTTGTCAGCAATGGTTGTTGAGGCGGCGCGGGCGGCGCCGCCGCCGGTTCCTGCGCGGCTAAGACCCCGCAGACTGCCATCGTCAGCAAGATCATCTGCGCCATCTGCGTAATCTGTGGACGGGTTTTCATCGGAGTAGCCCGCTATTGATGTACGAGCCATGAATCCGGTTATGGCACGTGGTGCAGTTTTGGAAGCGCGCGCTGCGCAGGTCGTGGAACGCCGGCGGAATGCCGCCCAAAGCCGTCTGGTTCATGGTGTGACATTCCAGGCAGAGCGAGCGTTGATCGGAGCGAATCAGCATGCGCGGATTCACCGATCCGTGCGGCTCGTGGCACGCGGAGCAGCCTTCCAGCTTGACCGGAGCGTGTTCGAAAGTGAACGGACCGCGCTTGTCGCCGTGACACTTGAAGCAGGAGGCGTCATTCCCGGCGTGTGACGCGGTGGTGGCTCGTCGCGAGACGCCGTGCGGGCTATGGCAGTCGACGCACTTGACCATCCCCTCCACCACCTTGTGGCGGTAGGGCCGGGCAAACTCGGCCTTGACGCTAATGTGGCAGGAGGTGCACAACTCGGTGGACTTGACCGCCAGCAGCGGCGTGGCCTTGGGCGCGTGGATCACATGGCAGTCCACGCAGCTCATGGCGTTGCGGGAATGCTGGTCGGCGGTCCGCCCGCCTTCCTTCTGGACCCGTGCATGGCAGGTCAGGCAGGCCTGGCTGGCCTGCGCGGCGGTGGCGTTCTTGAAGGACAGGATCTCCTTGATTTCCGCGGACTCGGCATGCGTCTTTCCCGGCCCGTGACAGGCTTCGCAACCCTTGCCGGCCCAGCCCGTGCGCTTCTCGGTTTCGAGGACCTTGTGATAGGCCAGCGCCGCCGGCTTCTTATCTTCGTGGCAGGCGGCGCAGGCTTCCGACCCGGCGTATTCCTTGACCGCCGCAGCCGGCGCCGCAGCCTGAGCCGGGGTCGCCGGAGGTGTCTGGCCTCCTACTAGAATCGGCATCCCGACAGCCAGTGTGAGCAAGAGGCGTTTCACCATAATCAGCGCCCTATCTCTCCTAACCTATCATCGGCTACCGAGCATGCGACTTATTGATATTGAAGTCCGCACTCGGCCCGTGGCATACGTCGCAGGCTTCACCCAGCGACGGGGAAGTGTTCAACGAAGCATGCGCCGCCGCCGACTTGGCGGTGTGGCACGACAGGCATGCTGCGCTAATCGGCTCCATCGTCGGCTTGATCCAATCGCGCGGCGATTGCTGGGCGATCACCGTCGCCGGCAGCGGGAGGTTGTAGCTGTTGCCCACGTGGCACTTGGCGCAATCCCGGCGGTCGCCGGGGAAGCGTACTTCATTGAAGTTGATGGCCGTGTTCCCGAACCCATACACGGTGAAGTCGGTGGCGTTCTCCTCGCCGGTATGGATCTTGTGGATCATGGTCTTGAAGTTCACCGACTCAGCCGGCAGGGTCGCCGCGGTCCGCCGTGCGGCATCCGTGGTGTTCGGGTTATGGCACATGACGCAGAATTCGGTGTCCTTGCGCGAGCCCCCGTGCAGCGCGATGTTCCCGTGGCAAGAGTTACAACTGTCCAAGGCCACCACTCGACGCCTCGGCGCCACCCGGCTGCCGTCTACACTGAAGTAGGCCACCTGGTTCATACCTGCGTCGCGAACGGTCATTTCCCGCGTCGTTCCCGGGTTAATCTGGATGTTCCTGTATCCCTGGATGGCGACGGCGAAAGTGCCCTTGGCCGCCGGATCGATGGCGTTCGAGAAGTTATAAACGAACTGGTTTCCGCTGGGCGTCGAAGCCAGCGCCGACTCCGAGCGGTACGAGGTGTAGTCCGTGGTCGGCCCGGCGATGATCAAGCTCAGCGAGTTCATCTTGGTCGCGTCGATCACGTTGCCGGCCTTGTCGGTCACGCTAAAGGTCACCCGGGGCTTCTGCCCGGCCGAGTTGTTCTCTACTTTCTCGATCTTGAAAACGGTTCCCGGAAGCTGCGCAGAGAAGCTGGCATCGGTGTGCGCGCCTTTGATCGACGCGTCATACTCCAACTCGCCCTGAGGGAGATGGCAGTTGGCGCACAGGTTGTCGGAAACCTGCGGCAGGTTCACGTGACCGGCGCCGGTGGCGAAATTCACGGTGTCGTGGCAGGATCCGCAGGCCCGCCGCGAGGGCGACGTCAGGTAGATATCCGATTGCGTTCCCTTGCCATCGTGGCAAACGGCGCAGTTCTTGACGCCCCGCTGGTCCGGGAAGACCACGGTGGAGAAATCGTGCATCGATTGAGCGTTGCCGATGATCTGGTACGGGGTCCCGGCCTCCACGCTGGGCAGGTTCTCGCCCGCATGGATCTTGTGGATCATGGTGGCCATATCCACGGTGTTGCCAGTGTCGGGATCGGTGGTCTGCGGGGTGTGACAGAGGATGCACAACTCCACGCTCTGACGCGACCCGCCGTGCAGGGCCAACGGGTTGTGGCACTTGTTGCAGGTTTCCGTGCGCACCACGTCGCGAACCACGGTCACCGCCGCGCCGTTGGGCACGAAGGTGAAGGTGTCATCATCGCGCTGCGACCCCAGGTCGAACTCCGTCAGGTTGCGCGTGGAGTAGACACCCACGCGGTGAGTCGCCGACGCGTCGTAGCCCGCGGGGGCGGTCGCCCGGAAGTTGTAGGTGTACTCGCCGTCGGCGTTCTTGACGTAGGTCCCGCCGGAATCGGAGGTCGCCTGGATCGCCGACTTGTTGTTGATCGGGCTGGTTTGCGTCCGGGTGATGTAGGAGGTAAACAGCTTCTCGTCCTTGGGGATGTAACCGACCACCCAACTGGTGGACACGGGTCCGGGAGTGACGATACCGTCACGGTCCAGCGGCTGGCCCGCCGGATCGGTGATCCTGAAGCGCACCGAGATGCGCCCGTCTTGGATCGTCGCTGAAGTGATCTTCACAACCAGTCCTGGACGGATGAAGCTGAGCTGCTCCTGGCTCAGGTAATAGGCCAAATCGTGCTGGGTCCATCCTTGCTTCTTGGCGGCCCAGGAGGCCGCCTCAGCCACCAACAAGAAAGCAAGAACCCCAAGAATGACCACCGGCGCCCTGTAGATCGCCTTGTGAAACCGTGCCATAGCTTCCTCCCTGTCCAAAGATACCATCCTGCAAGAGAGCATGGCCTTGGCCAAAGGAGAGCGGCACCACTGTATTGTTTTTCAACAACTTGGCTGATGGAATACTCCCCGAAATGTGGCTTTTCACAACACACCAGCGTCAAAAGCCCCAGCCGGGCAAGGGGAGGGGGGCCACCCCCCCTCCCCCTAAGAAACGGCTAACGTGCGTGTGAACGGGTGACGGAATGCTCGGCGCTGTTGCCGTGGCAGACGTCGCAAGCCTCGCCCAGGCTGGACGAGGTGTTCAGCAAGGCGTGCGCGGCCGCTGACCTGGTGGTGTGGCACGAGAGGCAGGCGGCAGTCGCCGGTTGCATGTTCGGGTTGATCCAATCCCGCGCGCTCAGCGAAGGCAGCGCGGTCGCCGGCACCGGAAGCTGATACGTCGTGCCGACGTGGCACTGCGTGCAGGCTCGCCGGTCGCCGGGATAGCCGAAGTGGTTGTAGTTGTTAACCGAGCTGTTGCGACCGTACACGGTGAAGTCGCGGGCGTTCTCGGCGCCGGTGTGGATCTTGTGGATCATGGTTTTGAAGTGGATCGACTCCGGTGCGCCCTTGTCCGCCGGCCGTACCGCCGCGTCGGTCATGTTGGGGTGGTGGCAGACGTTGCAGTACTGGATGTCGCGTCGGTTGGTGCCGTGCAGCATGAGCGTGCCATGGCAGGCATTGCACTTCTCCTGGGAAACCACCAGGCGGCGCGGGGCCAGCCGTGAGCCGTCCACACTGATGTTGAACATCTGGTTGGGGGCCACGTCGCGGACCGTCGCCGCGTTCACCGTGTTCGGGTTGATGGTGAAGTTCTTGTAGCCCTCCATGCTGATGGTGTAGGTGCCCGTGGCATCGGCCGGGATGGCATTGCTGAGCTCGAAAGCCCACAGATCGCCGCTACGCGTGGCCCGGGTGATCGCCGACTCCGTCTTGTAGAAGCTGTAGTCGGTGGTCGGTCCGGAGAGCAGGACGTTCAGCGAGTTCATGGTCGCGGCGTCAATCGCGGTTCCGGCCTTGTCTTTGAGGCTGAAGAAGACCCGCGGCTTCTGGCCCGGGCCGTAGTTCTCCACCTTCTCAATCTTAATGGTGGTGCCTGGCAGTTGCCGCGAGAAGCTGGAGTTCAGGTGCGCGCCCTTAATGGAGGCGTCGTACTCGATCTCCCCTTCCGGCAGGTGACAATTGGCGCACATGTTGTCGGAAACCTGCGGCAGGTTCAGATGCTTCTCACCGGTGGCAAAGTTCACGTCATCGTGACAGGCCCCGCAGGCCCGGCGCGAAGGCGATGTCAGATAGATGCCGGACTGCGCGGCCTTGCCGTCGTGGCACGTGGCGCAGTTGTTGGGATTATCCGAAAAACCGATTCCGGAGTAATCATGCACGCTCTGCTGGTTGCCGATGATCTTGTAAGGCGTTCCCGCCGCTACGCTCGGCAGATGGCTTCCCATGTGGATCTTGTGAACCATTATCGTCATGTCCACGCTGTTGCCGGTGTCGGGATCGTTGGTCTGCGGCTGGTGACAGAGGATGCAGACCTCCACGCTCTTGCGGGATCCGCCGTGGAAGCCCATATCCAGGTGGCATTTGTTGCAGGTCTCCGTGCGGATCACGTCGCGCACCACGGTCACTGCCGAGCCGTCGGGCACGAAGTTGAAGAACGCGTCGTCGTACTGCGTTCCCAGATCGAACTCCGAGAGGTTGCGGCTGGACCACATTCCCGCCGTGTGCGTAACCGTCTTGTCGAAATTGGCCGGCAGCACGGTCCGGAATGTATAGGTGTATTCGCCCTCGGCGACCTGGGCGTAGGTTCCGCCACTGTCGGCGCCGGCCTGAGTCTCCGCCTTGTTGGTGATTGGGCTGGTCTGCACCCGCGTGGTGTACGAGGTGTATAGCGTCTGCCCCTTAGGAATGTAGGCCAGCATGAAACTGGTGGACACCGTTCCGGGGGTAACGATTCCGAGCCGGTCCAATGG
The DNA here is from genome assembly GCA_964410045.1 of uncultured Acidobacteriota bacterium. GTDB lineage: Bacteria > Acidobacteriota > Terriglobia > JAJPHL01 > JAJPHL01 > CAYPHP01. The sequence continues at coordinate 10,645 of CAYPHP010000070.1, forward strand.
CGCTCCCCGAGGATCGGTCACGCTGAAACGGATCACCGGCTTGTTGTCCGTTCCAATCGTCACGCCCAGGATCTTGACTGCCAGTCCGGGACGGATGAAGTTGATCGCTTGCGGAGAAAGATAATAGGCCAGGTCGTGCGGAGTCCAGCCCTGCTGCTTGGCAGCCAACGACACCGCTTCCGCTCCCAGCAACAGCGCCAGCACCGTAATCAGAATGATGGGCGCCCGTAAGAGGACACCACGAACTTTCGGCATAAACAGCCTCCTTGCTCGGCCGAGGGCTTGGCGGGCGGTAGCGCTGAACCACCCACAACAGCGCGCCTCACTTGCGAGCCGATCACTGTAGGTG
>CAYPHP010000071.1:0-10908 GCA_964410045.1 uncultured Acidobacteriota bacterium
TAACCACGGATGAACACAGATAAACACAGATGATCAGTGTGGTTCCGGTGGCTTGGACCCGGGCAGAACCGCTGTGTCGAAAGTCACCTCGGGCCGCAGGCAAGTGGGACACTCCCTTACGGTCGCGCCTCGTGGAGGACGAGGCCAAGCTGACAGGTTGTCGTGTTTTCAGAGCTGATCTCGGATCGGCGTTCATCGGCGTCCATCGGCAGTTAAGTCTCATCCGTGTTTATCTGTGTTCATCTGTGGTTTCAAAGGCACTACGCTTTCGGGTGAGCCTTTCCATAAACTTCTAGCAACTTTTGCAGCGAAACCTGGGTGTACTTCTGCGTGGTGGAAAGCTGGGAGTGGCCGAGGAGTTCCTGGATGGCGCGCAGGTCGGCGCCGCGATTGAGCATGTGGGTGGCGAAGGCGTGACGGAAAGAGTGGGGATGCCAGCCAGTGTCGGCGGCGAAGAGCAGGGCGTACTTCTTCACCAGGCGCCCGATGGACCGCGTGGTCAGCCGGCCGCCGCGATGATTCAGGAAAAGCGCCGGAGCGCCGATCGGACGAACGTTGAAGTAGCGGGCCAGCGCCTGCGCGGCGTGCCGGCCGAAAGGTGTTTCCCGTTCCTTGCGTCCTTTGCCGCGCACCAGCAACAATCCGTCCGCGACGCGGACGTCGCTTACGTTCAAGCCTACCAGTTCGCTCACTCGCAGGCCGCATCCGTAGAGTAGTTCGAAGATCGCGCGGTCACGCGCTTCGTTCTCGGGCAGCTTGGCGAAGAACTCGTCAAGCTGTTCGGCCGTGGGCACGGCCGGCAAGGTCTTGGGCAACTTCGGCGACGCTACCAGCCGTGCAGGATTGTCTTTGACCCATCCCTCCCGGGCCAGGAACTTGAACAACGACCGCAACACCGCCAGCTTGCGGGCCACGGAAGTGGACTTGCGCGTGGTGTAAAACTCGCCGACGAAGTGGCGCACGTGCAGATAGTCGATCTTCTCGACCGGGGGCGCTCCGTCCGGCTGCTGGCGCAGGAACTCCTGAAACTGTCCCAAGTCGCTCTCGTAGTTTCGCAGGGTGTGTGGAGACACGCGCCGCTCATGACGCAGATAGTTCAGAAACTGCGTGATGGCTTCAGCGCATTGCATGAAGGTTCAGGCCCCATTCTCCGAGTGCTTCCAAAGCGTGGCGGCATTGGCCGGCGCGGCGTGTGGCGCGATCCCGCTCCGCAGGTTCCAGCGGCGGCAGCAGGTCAAAGGTGATGTTAGCGGGCTGGTAGTTTCTCGACTCACTGTGAGTGATGTAGTGGACTAGGGAGCCGAGCGCGGTCGCCCGCGGCGGTGGAGTGTAATCCGCTCCGTGCGCCGCAGCCAGTCCGGCCAGCAGTCCTGTGGCGATCGACTCGACGTATCCCTCTACTCCAGAAATCTGCCCGGCGAAGAACACGTCGGGATGCGAGCGCAGGGCCAGCGTAGGAGCCAACAACTCCGGACCGTTGATGTAAGTATTGCGATGGATCTGCCCGTAACGCAAGAAGGCCGCATTCTCCAGGCCGGGGATCAGGCGCAGGATGCGGGCCTGCTCGCCGAAGCGCAGGTGGTTCTGGAAACCCACCAGGTTGTAGCTGGACGCGCGCAGGTTCTCGGCCCGCAATTGCACCACGGCCCACGGACGCCTGCCGGTCTTCGGATTCACCAGTCCCACCGGTTTCATCGGTCCGAAGCGCAGGGTGTCTCGCCCGCGGCGCGCCAGTTCCTCGATCGGCAGGCAGGCCTCGAAGAAACGCCCTTCCTCGAATTCATGCAGGGGATAAGACTCCGCTGCCGTCAACGCGTCGTAGAAGCGATCATACTCGTCCTTAGTGAACGGGCAATTCCAGTAATCCTCGCCGCCCTTGCCGTAGCGTGAGGCCGCGAAGATCTTGGTGTAATCGAGCGTTTCGGCGTCGACAATCGGGCTGATGGAATCGTAGAAATACAGCCGGTCGCTGCCCGTCAGCTTCTGGATGGACGCGGCCAAGGCATCCGAAGTGAGCGGTCCAGTAGCGACGATGGTCAACCCGTCGCTCGGAATCTCGCGGGCTTCCTCGCGACGTACCTCGATCAGCGGCCGGCCTTCGATCGCCGCGGTGACGCCTTCCGCGAAACGCACACGGTCCACGACCAATGCCTGCCCGCCGGGGACCGCGCATTCCGCGGCGACGCGCATCAACAACGAGCCGAGACGGCGCAACTCCTCCTTTAGCAGCCAAGGGGCGGAATGGAGTTGCTCGCTCTTGAGGGAGTTGCTGCAGACCAGCTCGGCGCAGCGGTCGGTGTGATGAGCCGGCGTGGAAACTTGCGGACGCATTTCGAACAGAGTGACAGGAACGCCGCGCGTGGCCAACTGCCACGCGGCTTCCGATCCAGCCAATCCTCCGCCGATGATGGTGACTGCTCGGGTCATCGCAGCCGGCGGGCCCGCTTGGCTCGCGCCTCAGCTTGCGCTCTTCGCTCCTCAATCTCCGCGACCGCCTTACGCAGTTCTTCGTCCTGGCCGTATTGCGGGTCGAGCCGGACGGCCGCCGCCAGGCTGGCCCGCGCATCGTTGTCCCTGACGTTGCGGGTTTGCGCGAGTCCCAGGTGATATTGATAGGTCGCGTTGTTGGGATCGCGGCGGACCGCGTGCTCCAGTTCTTTCAGAGCGAAATGCCAGCTTCCCATCTGATAGAAGAGCCAACCGAGCGTATCGGCATAGGACGGGTTGTCCGGTTCCAGTTCGCGGGCGCGCTGCACCAAGGGCAGGGCACGCGTGAAATCCTGGCGGTCCATCCCCAGACGCCAGCCGAGATTGTTGGCGGCGATAGCGTTGAGCGGGTCCAGGACCAGGGCCTGTTCGTAAGCCCGGGCCGCCGCCGGGAAGTTTCCGCCGAGGTCCTCGATCATTCCCAGCCGGGTCCAAACTGCGGTCATGCGTGGGAACCGCTGCACCAGCCTTCCCGCCACTTCCCGAGCCGTGGACAGTCGTCCGTCGGCGACCTCCACCTGGGTAAGGAGCAGGTCCGGATCCGGCGCCTGGGGATCGAGCCGGGCGGCCTCGGCCAGGGAGACGCGGGCCGCATCGTAACGGCCGGACTTGCCCTGCAAATCGCCCAGCAGCAGCTGCAACGGGAAGGAGGACGGATTCTTCTGAACCTCGGCCTGAACGCGTGCGGCGGCCTGCGCGATCTTGCCCTCGGCCACCAGGCTGTGGGCCAGCACCATGAGGATCGGCGGCGAGGCCGGTTGCGATTGCAGCGCCGCCTCCGCCGCCTGACGGACTAAGGCGCTGTGGCGGTTCAGCCAGGACCGGAATCCGCTCTGGTAATACTGAAGGACGATCTGCGGATCTTTCAGCAACGCCGCGCGAAAGTCCTCGGCGGCGGCAGCCGGATGCGCCGAGTCCAGACGCTCCAGGACGCGCAGCATCCGGAACTCCGCCATCTCGCTCTGCGCCGGCGGCGCTTCATCGAGCGCCGCCAGGGCTGACGTCGACGCACCGGTCAGGAGCAACAGGCGAACCAGCCAAACCCGCGCCGGGGCGAATCCACGGTCGGCCTTCAGAGCGTCGGCGAAACTCTGCCGGGCACGCAACTCGGTGTCGGTGGCCAGCGAAGCCAGGCCCAGGAAGTAATGGGCTACGGCCAAGTCGTTGCGGCTTTCCACGAGGTCGGCAAAGTCAGTGGCGGCTTCCCGCGCCCCGCCCGATTCCAGAAGCAGCACGCCGTTCAGCAGTCGCGCCCGAACGTCCTGGGGATTCTGGCTCAGAATATTCCGGACCAGGCGTTGGGCATCCTCTCTGCGCCCGGCCAGGTGATAAAGCACCGCCAGGCGGTTCAACAGCACTGTGGATTGGCTGTATGCGGTGAGCCGCTCCAGTTCTCTGGTGGCGGCGGGCAGGTCGCCGCCCTGCACGTAGTAAGTGGCCAAAGCTCCAGCAGTGTCCGGATCGTCCGGACGGAGTGCGCTGGCGGCGCGGAAGGCGGCCTCCGCTTCGGCCCGCCGCCCCATGTGGACAAAGAGCCAGGCCAAGGCGATCCGCGCTTCCACGTGCTCCGGCTCTTTCCGCAAAGCCTCCTGAAACAGCGGCTCGGCTAGATCGGTGCGGCCGGTCAGGATATAGAAGTTGCCCAGCGAGAGCACGGCTTGCACCGAGCGCTCGGTGATTTCGATCCCCTCTTCCAGAATCTTGCGGGCCTGCTCCATCTGCTCGCGTTCCATGTGGACGGAAGCGCGCAGCCAACGAGCTTGCAGATTTCCGGGCTTCTGGGCCAACAGGATGTCCAACTCGCGGGCCACGTCTTCCGGCTTGGCCAGTGCGACCAAAGCAAAGGCCAGCAACTCCCGGGCTTGGGCGTTCTGCGGATCACGCGAAAGGATCCAGTTGGCTTTCTGCTGGACTTCTTCGTAGTTGCGGTTCTCCAGCAAGATCAGTCCCAATCGCAGCCGCAGATCAATGCTGTAAGGCTGTTTGCCGTCGTCCAGTTTTTCAGCCGTGGCCAAGGCACGATAGGCGGCCGGCGCTTGTTTCAGAGCCATCGCCGCGAGGCCCAGTTGGTAATAAGCGTCCCCATAGTTGGCGTTGCCGTTGACGGCGTTGAGGAAATCGATCCAAGCGCCGCGATAGTCCTTGGCCGCCATCCGCTTCAAACCGCGCTCGTAATGGGCTTGCGGCGTCCTGGGACCGCAGGCGGGAAGAAGCAGGAAGGCAGCCGCGAGGGCGGCCAGCACTACCCACCGCAGTGTCGAGGCGGATCCCATGAACGCGCGAACGGGGGAAAAAAACCGGAACACCCAGTTTACTTCACTGCCGACTTGCGCCGCAAAGCCATCCCCAGCAGTCCTGCTCCGAACAGCAGAAGCGTGGCGGGCTCGGGTATGGGGGGAGCCAGTGACAGGGTAGAGAGGTCGGTAGCGGAACCCAGGGCCCCGGAGTGCAAGTCGCTGCCTACGATGTCCGAACACAGTTGCTGAGAGTCCGCTCCGGCTCCGGCCTCCCTGCGAGCGCAGCGACCCACAGTGTAAATCTGGAAGACTACGGCGGAGGGAAGGTTGACGAAACTGCCGGGGGTCGATGCGGTCCGGGAGACGCTATTGGCACTGGCCAGGTTGACGTAGACGAAGGGCAAGGCTCCCAGGTTGAAGATGTTGGTCATCGCCGGAGCCGGGCCGCGGTCGAAGTCAATATACAAATCGCCGGCGCTTGCCGCAGCGATTGGAGTTTCGCTGGTGGTTCCCATCCGGTTGAACGAGCTTTCCACCCGGCCGGTGGTGAACGTCGTCCGGACCATGATTCCGGTCAGTTCCGCACCGGCATCCTGGTCGGTGAGCGGGGCCGGAGTGGTGCCGCGTCCAAAAGCGCTTTGGTACTTCGCGTCTGCGCAGTTTGGCCCTTCGCTGCCCTTGGCGCAGGACACCAGGGTGGGTTCGAGGAACCGCAACGAGTTCACGCCCACACCCATGACAGGCTTGCTGCCAGGCATGGATGCGGCGCTGAGAGCGATGAAGCTATCGCCGTACGCCGGCGCGGCCGCCAGGCAGAACAACGCTATCGCAATCACGAAGCACTTGACCATGGTTACTCAGCTAGTCTAGCACTGCCGGCGAGCCTAGCGGCGGGCCCATGTATAATGCGATCTTGCGGCAAGTCATTCGCGTTATCGCCACCCTTCTGCTCGGCACGAGCCTCGCTCTGGGCCAAGCCGCGGGATTGCCCGCCGGCAAAACTCCCATTGAGACTGCGGTTGGTCACATCCAGGCCGGACGCTTGCAGGCCGCCGAGGCGATCCTGGTCAAGCTGATCCAGGGCGGCAGCAACGACGTCCGGGTCTACGAAACACTGGCTTACGTCTACAACTTGAAGAGTGAGCCGGCCCGGGCGCTCGTCTACTGGCAGCGGTCCATCAAAATCCGCCCGTCGGCTGCCGCCCACGCGGGTCTGGCTGCGACGCTCGCCGAACTGGGCCGCGAACAGGACGCGGAGACCAACTTCCGCAAGGCCTTGAGCATTGAGCCCGGCAACCTCTTGGCCAGCTACAACCTGGCCGGACTCTTCCTGAGGCGGGAGGATTTCGAGCAGGCTGCGCCGTTGCTCGAAAGGGTGGTCAAAGCAGCGCCAGGCCAAGCTGAGCCAACTTACTTGCTGGCCCTGTGCCATTCCGGACGCGGGAAGCCGGAGCAGGCGCAAGCCGTCCTCTTGACCTTGCCGGCCAAGGCCCGTGATCGCGAGCCAATCCAGCTCCTGCTCGGCTCGATTGCTCTCACATTGAAGAAGCCGGAGGAAGCGCGCAAGTACTTCGAGCGAGTCCTGCAACTGAACCCTGGCTCCGTTCAAGGGGCGGCCAACCTGGGTGCGTTGCTGTCTGCCGGCGCAGAGTCCCAACAGGGAATCGAGCTCCTGGAGCAAGCTTGGAGGAGCGACAAAACGTCTTACCTGGCCGGTTACAACCTGGCGTTGGCCTACAAGCAGACCGGCAAGCCGGAACAGGCTCGCGGCGTTCTGGCCACCCTGTTGACCAAGGGCGAGACGGGAGAGATCTACAATCTGCTGGGCAGCATTGAAGCTGCGCTGAAGAATCCCAAGGACGCGGTCGGTTATCTGGAACGTGCGGTGGAACTCGATCCCCGGGAATCGCATTTCTTCGACCTGGGCCACCAGCAATTGCTGAACTACAGTCTGAAGGAAGCTCAAGCCACATTCCAGCGAGGCGTCCAGCGGTATCCGGAAGCGGCGCGGCTGTGGATGGGCCTGGGGACCGCGTATTTTGCCCAAGCACGCAATGAGGAAGCGGTAACCGCCTATCTGCGCGCGGCGGAGAAGAACGACGATCCGCAAGTGCTGCGCTTCCTGGGCAACGCCTACCTCACGCTGAACAATCCGCGCGACGACGTGGCGTCGCGTTTCCGGCGCTACCGCCAGACGCATCCCGACGATGCTTGGGCCAACTTCTATGAAGGATACAACCTCTCTCGTGCCGGCGACGCCGAGCAGGCATTGCCCCTCCTGCAGAAGGCCGTCCGGATCGATGCCAAGCTGGCGGAGGCGCATCTGGAATTGGGCAACGTGATGAGCCGGCAAGGCCGCGCGGATGAAGCTGTGGCCGCTTATCAAGCAGCCATAGCCGCCAATCCGCAGTATCAGCAGGCCTATTACCGCCTGGGCCAAACGCTGATGAAAGCCGGGCGTCAGGCGGAGGCCGAGGCCGCACTCAAGAAGCACGAAGAGCTGCGCGCCCAGGAAGCCGCCGGATTAGAGGCCCGCATGCTGAGTGTGATCCGCAGCCTGGAGGGGAAATGAGGAAACACAGTCGTCGCGGATTTGTCGCCAGTCTGGCGTCGGTTGCTGCCATTCCCCAAACCTCATCCCCCGGCCCCCAAATCGTTCGCGCCGAGATGATTCTCGGCGGGAACCTGGCCCAGCACACGGGCAAGCTCGCCGTGTTGCCGCTCGGCAGCATCGAATACCACGGACCTGGCGGCGCTCTGGGTACGGACGCGCTGCTGGGGTCGGGCCTGGCCGATCGGGTTTGCCGGAAACTGGCGGCGGAGACCGTGCTGTTCCCAACCATCAGTTACACGCACTCGCCCACTCACACGCGGGCGTTTCCCGGAACGCTCTCCGTGCGTCCTGAGGTCATGACCGAGTACATCGCGGAGTGCCTGCGCGGGATCGTGGGCCTGGGTTTCCGGCGCGTCTTCGTGCTCAATGCCCATGACGGCAACGTCGGACCGGGCCGCGGGGCGGTTTCGCAGGTAACTCACGAACCGCCGCAGCCGCGCATCCTCTACATCAACTGGTGGGAGAGCATGCCGGGCGATCTGGTGGATTCCCTCAAGCTCTTCAGCCAGCCAAATGGCGGGCACGGTCATGGCGGACCCTTCGAGCTTTCCGCGGCGGCGGGGATCGACCCGGGCGCACTGGGCGGCGACCGCGGTCCGGACCGGCCCGCTCCGCCCGAACTTTCTCAGGGCTTCCCTTATTATTCGGAGAAGACGCCCGGCCCCCAATGGCCGGGCTATTCCGGCAAGGTCAGCGAAGCGTCGGCCGCCAAGGGCGAAAAGATCGTTACTTTAGCGGTCGAGCGGATCACCGATCTGGTACGCCGCTGGCTCGCCAATCCGGACGCTCCGGGCGCATGGTAACCGCGTCTATTCAATCCATTTAATGCGGGCTTGACACGGTTCAAGAAGAGGAGTAATAAGGACCTAGGCCCAGCCTCCGGGCAGGGCGCGTGCTTGGTGTATCGAAGGGTCGGGTTCTGGAAGTTCTAGCCAAAAGACGATAGGGGGTTCTATGACCAGTCGGAGTGTCTTGTTTCTCGTCCTGTCGCTCGTCGCCCTAGTGGGTTCGGCCGCGGCGCAGATCGATACCGCTACCATAGTCGGAACTGTGACTGACGCGTCGGGCGCAGTCGTGCCCAACGCGAAAGTAACAGCGACCAACGTGGCCACCAATCTGAGCGTATCGACGCAGACCAACTCGCTGGGCCAGTACGTGATCGCGGCCCTGAAAGTGGGCAATTACACCGTCAGCGCCGAGAACACCGGGTTCCGCAAGACGGTTCAGAAGGATGTGGTGTTAAACGTCCAGGACCGGCTGCAGGTGGACCTCCAACTTCAAGTGGGTGACGTGGCCCAAGTGGTGGAAGTGACCTCCGCCGTGCCGCTGTTAACCACGCAGTCGGCGGACGTCGGCGCGGTGGTGGACAGCAAGAAGGTTGTGGACCTGCCGTTGAATGGCCGCCGCTACGCGGATCTGGCATTGCTGGCGCCCGGCGTTCTGCCGCGGCCGGGAGGCGGCAATCCCTCGGAAGCCCGCTTCAACGTCAATGGCAATTTCTCGCTGCAAAACAACTTCACGCTGGATGGGGCGGCCAACAACAACCCCAGCGGTCTGATGGGCGGCTCGCCGCAAATGATCCCGGCGATACCCGATTCGCTCGCGGAGTTCAAGATCCAGACCCGGACGTTCACCGCGGAGTTCGGTGAGTCGGTGGGCGCGGTGATCAACGCCACCACCAAGTCGGGAACCAATGGGCTCCACGGCAACGCCTACCACTTCATCCGCAACGACAACCTGGATGCCGCCGACTTCTTCGCCAACTCGAACCGGCTGCCCAAGCCGCCGTTGACACAAAACCAGGGCGGGTTCACCCTCGGCGGGCCGGTCGTGATTCCAAAGCTCTACGACGGCCGCAACAAGACCTTCTTTTTTGGCGACTGGGCGTTCCAGCGCATCCGCTCGGCGCAGACGGCGGTGACCACGGTCCCCACGGCGGCCATGAAACGCGGCGACTTCAGCGGCTTGGCGGCCCTGGGCAACCCCGGCCGGTTCATCCCCGCGCAGACCGGCTGCATCGTCAACAACATCATCCAGGCAAGCTGCATCGATCCCGTCGGGCAGAAGTATGCGGCGCAGTTTCCCGATCCCACGGTTCCGGGCCCCTTTGCGGCCAACAACTTTGCGGCCAACATCAGCGTTCCCAACGACTACGAGCAGTGGGATGTCCGCGTGGACCATAAGATCTCCGACCGGGACAACATTTTCGTGAAGTACAGCAACTTCGATCCGCGCGACCTGCGCGAGGCGGGTCCGTTCACCCAGGTGAACAAGGTATCCACGGGCGGCTTCACTGCCAGCGCCGCCGCCCTGTCGCAGCAGGCGGTGACCAGTTGGACCCACCTGTTCGGCTCGCATATTGTGAACGAAGCGCGTTTCTCCTTCGCTCGTAAGAACGCGCAGATCTCCCCGGTGGTGCCTTACGGCAGCCAAGCGGAGTCAATACTCGGTCTGCGGGGCGTTCCCAACACTCCGCTGGCATCCGGCATTCCGGCCATGAACGTGGGCGGATTCGCCAAGCTGGGGACCGCGGAGTGGCGGCCGCAGTTCCAGGTGGGCCAGGTCTGGCAGGCGCTCGACAATCTTTCCTACGTGCGCGGGACCCATAACTACAAGTTCGGGTTCGAATGGAAGCGCTACACCAATAACATGCTTGATCTGCGCGCGATTCAGGGAGCGATGAACGTCCCCAACAACCTGTGGGCGGATTCGCCGACGGCCTTCGCCGGCATCGCCAACCTGCTGCTGGGCAACGTGAGCGGATTCTTCCTGACCTCGCCGCACGTTCTGCACAATTACCTTGATGGCTTCAGCTTCTACGTCCAGGACACCTGGCGCGTGAAGCCCAATTTCACCCTCAACTACGGCGTGCGTTGGGAATACTTCACGCCCTGGATCGACCGCCGCAACCAGACCTCGAACTTCGACAACTCCAGCGGCGGGCGGATTGTCACCGCCAGCGACGGCAGCGTCTACAACCGGACCCTGGTGAATCCGGACCGCAACAACTTCGGTCCGCGCATCGGGTTCTCCTGGAATCCGCTGAAGCGGATGACCTTCCGCGGCGGCTATGGCGTGTTCTTCCAGGCCTACGACCGGATCGGATCGGAGTCCGTGCTGCAGATCAATCCCCCGCACGTGCTCGATCGCGCGGTGACCGTATCGTCCTCGGCCTCGCAGCCGGTCTTCTTCCTGAGGAACGGTTATCCCACGCTTCCGGCGCCGGACCTCAACAGCGTGGCCTTCCGCCAGAGCATCCAGATGCGCTCGATGAATCAGGCCATGCGCACGCCGTACACCCATCAACTCAGCTTGAGTTCGGAGTGGGAGATCGCCCGCGACCTGGTCTTCGAGATCGCCGGCGTCGCCAACTACTCGCACAAGGTCCGCAAGCTGCGCAACCTGAACACGGCGATCATCAACTCGCCGTTCTCGATTACATTCCCCTACCAGGCGACGTTCGGGAACGGCTACATCCAGTACCTGGACTCGAACGGCGACGCCAATTTCCACTCCCTGCAACTGCGGCTGGAAAAGCGCTTCTCGCGCGGGTTCAGCCTGCTGGGTTCT
>CAYPHP010000072.1:0-10832 GCA_964410045.1 uncultured Acidobacteriota bacterium
TGGTCCTGGGTCTGGGCTTGGCCTACGCCCTGGCCAACTGGCGCTTCCGCGGCAAGGAAGCGCTCGACGCGCTGACTACGCTCCCGATGGTCCTTCCGCCGACCGTGCTCGGCTACTACCTGCTGGTGATGCTGGGCCGCGATTCGTTTCTCGGCAAGTTGCACGAGCAGGTCTGGGGAGCGCCGCTGGTCTTTACCTGGCAGGCGGCGGTGGTGGCTTCGACGGTACACGCCGTGCCGCTGCTGGTGAAGGCGGCGCGCGCCGCGCTCGAAAGCGTTGACCGCTCGCTGGAAGACGCCGCCCGCACGCTCGGCGCATCGGAATGGCGCGTGTTCTTGCGCATCACTCTTCCGCTGGCGCGACGGTCGGTGCTGGCCGCCACGGTCTTCGCCTTCGCCCGCGCGCTCGGCGACTTCGGGATCACCATCATGATCGCCGGCAACATTCCGGGAAAGACGCAGACCATGGCCGTAGCCATCTACGACGCCGTGCAATCGGGCAACGGACAACTGGCGCGCGTCCTGGTCCTGGTGATTTCCGCGGTGGCCATCACCGTGCTTTACAGCATGAATCGCTTGCAGGCGGCCAAGTGAGTGCGTCGCGACGGAATCCGTCTTGGAGTGCGGCGGCTTGCCGCCGCATGCGGTGGCAAGCCACCGCACTCCATAAAAGAGAAGCCGGTCAGGTGAATCTCAAGTGAAACTCGCGCTGGAAGCCACGCTCGGCAAGCAGTTCTCCGCCGACGGTTTTTCCCTCGACGTTACGCTACGATGCGAGCCCGGAGTCACCGTACTGTTTGGCGCCAGCGGAGCGGGGAAGACTCTCACGTTGAACCTGCTGGCCGGGCTCACCGCCCCCGACCGGGGACGCGTGATGCTGGGTGACGAATTGCTCTTTGACGCCCAGCGGAATCTTCATGTGCCGCCGCGCGCGCGGGGCATCGGCTACGTCTTCCAGAGTGAGACGTTGTTTCCGCACATGACGGTCGCAGAGAACATGATCTTTCCGCTGGCCAAGGTTCCTCCGCTTGAACGGCGCCGCCGGCTGAATCATCTCCTTGAAGTTTTTCGAATCTCTGATCTGGCCGGACGCTTGCCGCGTGAGCTTTCCGGAGGCGAGCGCCAGCGCGTCACGTTGGCCCGTGCCTTGGCCGCCGATCCGCGCCTGCTGCTGCTCGACGAGCCGGCTCGCGGCCTGGACTATGAGCTGCGTCACGACCTGTACGCCGTGCTGCGCCAGGTCCGCGAGCAGTATCCGATTCCGATTGTGGTGGTCACGCACGATCTGGCGGAGGCGTTCCTGCTGGCCGGACGGATGTACATCTACCGCCTGGGCCGCGTGGAGCAGGAAGGCGCGCCCGACGCCGTCTACGCCGCGCCACGCTCGCCGCAGGTGGCGCAACTGCTGGGAATCACCAACATCTTTGAGGCGACGGTCGAGGACTTGGACCCTGCGGCAGGGACTTCGCAGTTGCGGTGTCAGGGTCTGCTGCTGACTGCGGGGTACCTACCTGGCCGTCTGCGCGGCGATCGCGTAGGGTTCTGCGTGCCTGCTTCGCATGTTCACCTGGGGGAAGGCAGCCTGCGCGGCCAGCTCACGAACCAAATCCTCTCGCCGTCCACCGCGCGGCTGTTCTTCCGCCTGGAAGACACCACGCTCGACCTGGAATGCGAAGTCCCACGCAGCCGCGCCGTCGACCTCAGTATCGGCCGCCGCTATGCGCTGCAGATTCCGTCCGCGGCGATCCACGTATTTCCGGTTGCGTAGAGGCGGGGTCAGTCTCCGGTCAGCCCGTGACACGTCCCGTGGCCACACACATACCAGACGGCGCGCGACGGAAGTAAGCATTCACCGAACGGATCAAGGGGCGGAAAGGGATGCGGTCCGTGTTTGCAGACTTGGAAGCGGCATCTGAAGTTTGAGACAGCGGTTCACTCGATAAAGTGATTCGGGTCACGCCTCCATCAACCGGTTCACGTGACGCATCACCTCAAAGGCGTCGGCCACATACAGCACGTCGGCCTTGCCGCGCGCCCACCCGCAGTTGGAGTCCAGGTTGATGGCCCGCCGCTGGCTCACGAAGCGCCAGCCGACTACGTGCGGCTCCTCGCCGTGGCAGCAGGTCGAGAGGCCTTTCGGGTGCCGCGGCGTCGAGCCGGTCTGGCCGATCTGGTTCATGTGCGTCATGCAGCGCAGGACCGCTTGGCCTTCGCCGCCGAGGTCCACCAGCGACTTGCTGCCGCCGAGCGAAGCTTTGGCCGCACGCAGAAAGCCGAGGATCAGCGCCTCGGCCTCCGCAACATGCACCGCACCATCGGCCTGCTTCTTGGTCCATCCGGCGCCGGCCACCAGGAGCAACTTGGCGTCGGGGCGGATGGTCTGCTCGTCCGCTTTCGGAGCTTGCACTCCGAGGACGGTAGTGCGGGTCGCGGGCGCATTCAGGACGACGGCTTCCACCGCCGCAATGCCGGCGGCTCCCTGCGCTCCCTCCCATGGCGCGTAGCAGCCCGGATCGAGCAGGACGAACCAGGGACGGCTGGTGCGGGTCAGCACGGCCTCCATGCGTTGGCGATAGAACCAGCGGGTCACGGCCGGCACTCCCTCGCGCGCGGCGATCGCCGTGGCGTGGGTGTCCACGCGGCCGCCCAGGCGATAGGCGACGCCGGGAAGCGCGCGCGCCCAGCGCGACGTGGATGGCGCCAGCACCAGCGTCTGCTTGGTCGCGCCTGCCGCTCTGCATAGGGCTTCGGCGGCGACCGCATCGGTCGCGTAGCGTGCCTGCGCGAAGGCCTCTCCGGTCACACCGAGGAACTTCGCTCCGCACTCCGAGATCTGATTCGCGGCGGGCTGCACAGCGGCGCCGACCAGGCCGACGGTCAGTTCCCCGCCGAGCGAGCAAGCGGCAGTCAAAGCTTCGAGGGCCGGCCTCGCCAGCGTGCCATCGGGTTCGGTATGAACTAGGAGCAGGATCGAGTCCATGCTATTCCTCCCTCACCCAGGCCACGATCTCGCGGGCAATCTCCTCGGCCGGCATGCCCTTCACGATCCTGGTTTCACGCTGCTGCTTGGGCAGGGCGACAGAGAGGAACGCGAGACCGTCATTGGCAAGCGACGCGACCTGAGCCTTCTGCAGTGCGGGCATCACCGTGCGCATGTTGGTCATGCCCACCATGGGATTATTGCGCGGCTCGGGCAAGTTGCCAGTCGCCCATCCCAGCACGGCCGGCGGCGCAGTGCACACCGACACCTGGTGGCGGCCGCCCTCGATGCGTTCGAGCACCTCGAACCCACCCATGCCGCCGTCATCGCGCGTCGCGATCTGGTCGACACCCTGAAACTGTTCGGTGATGCCCAGGCGTTCGCCGATCATCTGGAGCGTCGAGCCGGCTCCGCGCGAGGCCGATTCCCAGCCGCCGAACAGCAACAGTTTCGAGTGGTCCAAGCCTGGGATCGCCTCAATAGCCTCCGCGAGCGCAGCCGCGGTTTCGAAGGAATCCGCAAATCCCGAAGCTGGTCCATCGAGGGCCACCAGTTCGAAGGGAACTTTTTGGGCCACCGTCATCATGACTTGTTGGAGCTTGGCCTTCGTCGCCAGGCTCACGAGGTAGACCTTAGCGCCCGGCGCGTTTCTCGCAAGATGGGCCGCTTCGAAGAGCGCGTGGCCGGCCCAGGGATCCAGCACTGCGGGCAACATCATTTCGTTCCTGAGCGCGGGGCCGGTCGCGCTCGTCGCGGGTTCGAGCGTTTGCAGAGGGTCCGGGACGATGCTCCCGCAGACCACGATTTGATAGGGAAAGCTCATGTGTTTTTGCCCGTCAATTTTCGTTCGAGTGCAAGCCGCCGGCGCCGGCGCGGAACGCGATGTTGCCGCTGACGCAGTTCCACAAGCACGCGCCGCAATGCACGCACTTCTCGCGGTCGAAGAGCGGTACACCGTCAGGACCCGGCCTGATGGCCTCTCCGGAGCACATCTCGACGCACAACTGCGACGCGCAGCGCTGGCAAAGACTCGTATCCGCAAAGCTGACGTGATCGGCGTATCCGGCCGGCGCTTGCACCTTTCCGCCCATCAGCAGGGCGTCCTGATGCGACACCAGCACTTGGCCGTCGAATGGAATGGGCGGCCAGCCGCAGCGGTCCATCAGCGCGTTGTGACTCGATACGCCCTGGATGCGGCACTGCGAGACGATCTGGCCGATTTCGGCGGGCGCAATTCTGCCGCGGTAATACTCCTCGGGCGTGGGCATCGCTTGCGGCGCGCCGGGAACGTGCAGACGGCCTCCGGTCATCCCGGCAAGCGCCATCCCGATCAGGCCGGGAATGACCCCGCGGTGGAATCCGTCGCGGGCCTTCTCGGCGATCCGGGCCTCGCTCTCGACCCAACTCCCGCGCCGCCGCCCCACGTAGGCGCGCTCGAGATTCTCCTTGGTCATAGGAGCACCTTCGCGCAGCAGTTCGAGGACCGCCTCAGCCAGTTGCGCGCCGGTAGTCCATGCTTCGTCCACGCCGGAACCCGTTAACACGTTGGTGCTGCCCGACCCTTCACCCACGCGCGCGTAGCCATCGCCTGCCAGCATAGGCTCGCTGCGGCGGCCGGATTCCTGCAAGGACTTCGCCCCCCACGACCGCAACTTGCCGCCCTGGAGATAACGCCACAAGTAAGGGTGCATCATGTAGTGCTGCAGGTAGCGGTACGCGGTACGCGTGGGGCAGCGGAACCAGGAAGGCACGAAGATGCCCACGGATGCCACGCGATCCGGATGCACGTAGAAGAAGCCGAAGATCTCCGGTTCCGGATAGCCGAAGGTATGAAGAACGGTGCCCGGTTCGAGATCTGTGCTGCATGGTAGATCAACAACCATCTTCATGCCGAGCGCCCAGTCCTGCGATTGGACAGGCTGGACGGCCCGTCCCACGGCACCGACAGGTCCATCGCCGATGACGGTGAGGTTGGCACGCACGTCCATCTCGCTCAGACGCACGCCGCGCACGCGGCCGTCTTCGACGAGCGCTTCCTCAACCGGCGTCCCCGGCCAGATCTGCACCGCTCCTGACTCCATCAATTGCCGGCCCGTGTGTTGCAGGAACTGACCGAGCGACATTACCAGTCCACCATGCTTGCTCAGAAACGGCGGTGTGTACGGCAGCGCGAACGCGTGGTCGCGCGCCAGACCTAGACCGCGCAACACGCCATCGGCCACCCTCAGCATCGTCGAGCGGCGGCTGGCGCCACCAGGGTCGAGCAGGTAGAGCACCTTCTCCTGGCGCACCGGCGCCGCCATAGGGATCTGCGAGGGGTCCAGGTCGGGCAGCGTGGCTCGGATGCCGCGGGCGCGCGTCACCACGCCCGAAACGCCAAAGCCGATGTCATCGGCGCGCTCGTAGCACAGCACTTGGAGCGGCATCCCGGGGACGGCCGAACTCTCGAATGCCGGAGAACCATCCGGGTTTACCAGTTTCGGGGACAGCGTGGTCAGGAAGCCGGCGATTGCGGGACCAAAGCCCACGCAGACGACGTCCACATCCATCGTTTGCCGGTCGGTCTCGCTCATGCGGGGTAGTCCAGCACCTCGGGAATCATCACCTTGGTCAGCGCCTCGGCGGCGCGGTCTTTGGCGAGCTGTGATCCGGTCAGGCAACCGTCCAAGCGCGTGCGCAGGCGCACGAAAGCTTCGAGACCGTCGAAGCGCGCGCAGGGACCGGCCTTCGCGGCGTGTGAGCCGTCGACTTGTGCTGGAGTTACGATGCCGGGGATCTGGCTCTCCATCGCTTCCAGGCTGTCGGCTTGAGGGCAGGAGTCACACCCGTCGCCGTCCCACGCGGGGTGGCGGTTGTAACCGTGCACCAGTTCGGCGCAGACGCGACCGACTTCGCCCGCTGCGCGGGCGGCCTGCACGTGGCAGAGGTCCGTAAGGAAGGCCACCGTGCCGTCCAGCCCCTCGGCTACCGTGGGATTGTCGGGGCCGAGCTTTTCGAGTTCGATCAAGTCCAGGATCTGGCAGCGCGACGCCAACAGCCAGCAGAGCGCGTCAGCCAGCGGGAAGGTCACGCCCTGCCGCGCCGAGGCGTAGAGCTTGGAGCCATCGGCGTCGGTGGCAGTTTGCAGATGCTCGAGCGTCCACAGCCACAGGTGCATGGCGGTGGCCACGGTGCAAGCGCCGGTCCCCGGGCGGGTGTTGGCGATCTCGCGCATCTCGCGAATCCAGCGGCGAAACTGGGCCAGGAACAAGTCGTCGGTCATGGTGACGCTGAGTTGGCGGCGCTGCACGGCCTCGGGGCCTTCGTAGGTGGCTTCGAGTTGCGAATCCATCCACTTGTGTCCGAGGAATCCGGGACAGTCCTGGGTGATGCCGTATCCCCCCATGAGGCTGACGGCCTCGCGCATCATCCGCGCGCCGTAGCCGGTGTTCCAGAGTTTGCAGGCCGGGCAGAACACGTTGGCGACGGAGTCGAGGACGGCGAACTGTACGAGCGGGTCTTCTTCCCCGCTGTCGAGACCAAGTTCGAGCGCACTCTTACGTACCGCCCGCATAGCCTTGACGGCGGCTGTGCCGTTATAGATCCCGCGGGCGGCGAGCGCTTCGTCTTTCCGCCGCTCCAGGGGATCAAGCCGATCGAAGATGCGCGCCGCCTCGAAGCCCAGCGCAGCGCCAGCCTCGCCGGCGGCCCACACGTCGAGGAGCCGGTGGAGCACGTCCTGCTTGAGTTGCAGGCCCAGTTCGTAGCGCGGCGAGCCGGGATTGGCAATGGAGCCGCCGCGGAACCGTCCGCGATGATAGCGGATCAGCGGCTCGACGGCCGAGAGCAGCTTGGCCGAGGTCATCAGGCCCACCGTCACGCGCGTCCGTCGGAAGACGGCCTCGATCACGTCGCCGTGGCTGAAGCGTGGCACGATCACGCCATCCTTGATCGTGTAGCCACCGATAATCCGGCTGGCCGGGACCTTCAAGCTGAAGATGGGGTCGCGCGTTGAGGAGAGTTGGTGCACCAGCTTGCGCGTCGGGATGCCGCGGTCGAAGATGCCGGGGTCGGTTTCCTCCAGGATCACCAGGCAGGAGCCTTTGATGCGGGGATCGTCCGATTCGACGGCGGCAGTCACGAAGTTCGCGAAGTCCATGTTGGTGATGAAGCGGCCGCGCTTCTCGACCGCGAGAATCGGGTCCTCCCCGTCGCGCCACTCGGCTACGCGAACCTTGCCACCCAGCAAGCCGGTCTCGACGCCCACGTAGGGGATCGGCTCGGTCAGGCAGAACGCGCCGCGCCACGGTTTGCGGTCGTCGCCCGGTTGTGCGGGGGTGCAGCGGCTCATGTAGTAGTCGCGCTGTTCCTGCGTACCGCGTTCGTGAATGGGCGAAAGGGCCAGGCACCCGGCGAGGCTGCCGGTGGCCGCACCGGCGTCAACCCAAGCCAGTTCGAAGGCCACCAGAGCCAGCGCCAGATTCTTCGGCCCTTCGATGAAACCGCCCTGCGACGGATCCATGAAGACGGCGGTGATGCCGCTCTCGTCGTAGGCCTGGAGCATGGAGTTCTTGGCGGCGGTCCACTCGTGTGTGTTGCGTTCCCCATCCGCCACCAGGCGCGCCACCGGACCGCGCGCCACGGCGCGCACCGACTGCACCAGCATCTGGAGGTCGGTCCGATCGTGAAAGCGCCACAAGATCTGCCGGACTTCGTCTCCGGGCAAGGCGCGCAGGTATTCGGTTTCCTTCTCCGTCGCGGCCAGTGTCATGACAGAGCCCCTTCCTTGGCTGATTCACGCAAGAATGCGTGCGGCTCAGACCCGTGATTCGGCTGCTAAACGACGGAGTGAGCAAGCCGTGGGCCAGAGCGCAAGACGCAGATTCTACATGGGTTGTTGTCTTGAGACCGTGGGGCAAAACCGCGGACTGGGGAATTTGGCCCAGAGGGGCCGTGAAGCAGTATCGGCAGCGGTCGGGGTCAAACAGTCCCCTCGGTTCGCCCGGTACCGGGCAGGAAACCTCTCAACCGAACAA
This sequence comes from uncultured Acidobacteriota bacterium, assembly GCA_964410045.1. Taxonomy (GTDB): domain Bacteria; phylum Acidobacteriota; class Terriglobia; order JAJPHL01; family JAJPHL01; genus CAYPHP01. The sequence goes on from CAYPHP010000072.1 coordinate 7,995, forward strand.
TCCGAGCTCTGCTAGGAGGCGAGAAGAATGTCGGGGGGAGCCGTTCCCATCACGCTTTCCTGGCCACGCCGGTATGCCGTGAACATCTGTTCCAGGAGCGTGCAGAGCTGCTGCGAAGACAATTGGCACAGCAACACATGCGACGAGGTTACCTCGATTGAAACCGGTGTGATCGTCCGGTGGATCACATTATCGTCAATGGCCAGGCTCGGGGACTCCTTGGCATGAACGTGCACTTGTTGCGCTTGACGCTCCGCCAAGAGCAGCGTTTCATTGGCGGTCCAATAGAGTTCCCAACCGCCGCTGGCATTGTCCGCCGACGGCACCGGGACGAGCTCGACGCCGGGAAGCGGATAGGGATGTTCGCGACGAATACTGGGATCGCCTCGATCTTCGACGCCGTATGTCCAATCCCGGTACTCCCAGTGTGCGTCTTCGTCAGCGAATATCTCGCCGAGTTGTCTCGTCTCCCGGCAATGCCTGCCATATGCCGGCAAGACCCGCACCACGAGCCTTGCCAGGGCTTCACGAAGCGCGTTCCACTGATGAATTCCCAAAGTGGCTCCCCGTGAATCATTGGACGCTTCCTCCGCGTATCGCAAAAGGATAACCAGGAGCTCGTCTCTGATCTTGGGGAACAACTCGATGAATTCCGTGTTGGTAAAAGAAGACATATACATCTTAAATAGCACAGTCCTGCCTATGACTTCAAGGCCGGGAGCGGGAGGGCTCGGTATCAAGGCATGCGCGGTCTCGCCGCCGAACAGGTGTTTGCCAACCCTCCCGGCGACAGACTTGAGCCAGGGGGTGGAACGCCGTAAGGCGGCCGGCCTCCGGGACGAGCAGGTCGACGACCCTTTCTTCGCCAGGCCGCAAGTGGCCCAACTGCTCGGAATCACCAATATCTTTAAGGCGACGGTCGAGGACCTGGACCCTGCGGCGGGGACTTCCCGTTTGCGCTGTCAGGGCCTGCTGCTGACTGCGGGATACCTGCCCGGCCGTCTGCGCGGCGACCGCGTAGGGTTCTGCGTGCCCGCGTCGCAGGTCCACCTGGGGGAAGGCAGCCTTCACGGTCAGCTCACGCACCAAATCCTCTCGCCGTCCACCGCGCGCCTGTTCTTCCGTCTGGAGGACACCACGCTCGACCTGGAATGCGAAGTCCCGCGCAGCCGCGCCGCCGACCTCAGTATCGGCCGCCGCTATGCGCTGCAGATTCCGCCCGCGGCGATCCACGTATTTCCGGTTGCGTAGGGGCGGGGTCCGTCTCCGCCCTCCGGTCCCGCATACTGGATTGCCAGATGATGCCCAACGTGCAAAATTGACATCAAAACGGTAACATGACATCATTGCTCTATGAGGACCACCATCAACCTCGATTCCGACATCGTTCCTCTGGTGAAGGATTATGCCGCCAGCCGAGACATTCCTCTGGGCCGGGCGATCAGCCATCTGGTCCGCCGCGGCTTGTCGGTCAGGAACCCCAGGCGACTGCGCAACGGGCTGCTGGTGTTCGACCTGCCGGAAGACTCTCCGCGGGTCACCAGCGAGCAGGTCAAACGGCTGGAGAGCGAACTGCGTTGAAGACCTGCCTTCTGGACGTGAATGTGTTGGTGGCGCTATGGTGGCCGACGCATGAATTTCACGGCCTTGTCCAAGAGTGGTTCAACGCCGGCTCCGGACAGAATTGGGCCACTTGTCCTTTCACCCAGGCGGCTTTCGTGCGAATCGTCTCCAACCCCGCCTTTTCCCGCGACGCGGTATCACCCCAGGAGGCCACGGCCGTGCTCGAGGCCAACGTCGGACACTCTGGCCACCACTTCTGGCCCGATGCGATCAGCTTCTGGGATGCCGTGCGGCCGATGATCCGGCAGATCTCCGGCCATCAGCAGATTTCCGACTCCTACCTCCTTGGTTTGGCGATCCACCGTCATGGAAGACTGGCCACATTGGACCGCGGGCTTCTGTCTCTGCTGCCGCCCAGGCATCCGGCGCACGCTTCGGTCGAAGTGATTTCGGCAGGGAGGGGATAACGGAATCGTCGCCCATGAAGTGCCCTAATTGCAGAAACGAGATGACCTCCATGACGCTCGACGGCCACCTGGGGCCGCCGGTCAGCATCGATGTGTGCGCAGGCTGCCAGGCGTTCTGGTTCGATCAGTTCGAGAGTCTTCATCTCGCTCCCGGATCTACGCTGAAGCTGATGAAGTTTATCGGGGAGCACTCCTCGCCGGCCAAGCCGGCGCTGCGGGATTCGCCCCAGTGCCCGCGGTGCGAGTCCGGGCTGCTGCTGACCCACGACATGCAGCGCAACATGCGCTTCAGCTATTGGCGCTGCCAGAGTGAACACGGGCGGTTCACCGGCTTTTTCGAGTTTCTGAAAGAGAAGAATTTCATCCGTCCGCTCTCGGCAAAGCAGATCAAGGAACTGCGGCAGAACATTCAGACCGTGAATTGCTCGAGCTGCGGGGCGGCCATCGACTTGGCCGCGGCTACCGTCTGCTCACACTGCCGGTCCCCGATTTCCATGCTGGACATGAAGCAGCCGCAGGAATTGCTGGAGCAGCTCAAGCAGGCCGCCGAGCCCAAGCCGCCCGATCCACAACTGGCCGCGAAACTGATCATGGCCAGGCTGGAAGTGGAAACGTCGCTCGGTCCATTTCGCAGGAATCCCGACGAGGGGACCCGTGATCGCCTCGACCTTGTTCAGGCCGGCTTGGACGCGGTCGGACGGTTGCTCGACAAGCTGGTGATTTGAGCGGAGTCTTTACCGCGCCGCGCGCCGCGTCCCCTGACGGATGGAGTACAACTTGGTTTCGGTCCGCAGCAGCAGGCGGTCGC